>CAYRAE010000341.1:0-3097 GCA_964422175.1 uncultured Luteitalea sp.
CCGATCGTCGCGGTCCTCCTGGGGACGTGGGTCCTGCACGAGCCCCTCACCTGGCGTATCGCCGCCGCCATCGCCATCATCCTCACGGGGTCGGCCATCGTGTCGCGCGGGCCGAAGGCCGGGCACCGGGCACCGGTCAGCGAGCACCGGATCGAGCGGTCCGCCTCGGAGAGCGGGGCGCCCCGGGAAGGTCGGGAGTGCCACGATGCAGGGAGCGTCGGTGGTTGAAGTCCTGGGGCCGACGTTCCCGAGCATCCCTGCTACCGTCCCTTTCGTAGCCCGTAGCCCGTAGCCCGTAGCCCGTAGCCCGTAGCCCGTAGCCCGGTGCCCGGTGCCCGGTTGCCGGTTGCCGGTTGCCGGTTGCCGGTTGCCGGATACTGTTCCCTGATGCCCTGCACGGCGCTCATCACCGGCGGCGCCCGCATGGGCGCGACCATGGCGCGGGCGTTGGCCGTGCGAGGGATCGATGTCGCGCTGTCGTATTCGCGGTCGGCCGACGCGATTGATGCGGCTGTTGGTGAAGTCGTCGCGGTCGGCCGGCGCGGGTGCGCGTTCGAGGCCGACCTGAGCGATGCCGACGCGTGCTTGTCGCTCATCGATCGCGCGACGGCCTGGGGCGACGGGCTGGACGTCCTGATCTGCCTCGCCTCGATCTTCGAGCGCGTGCCGCTCGACGATCTCACGCCGGCCATCTGGCGCGAGCATCTCGCCGTCGATCTGGACGCCTCGTTCCACTGCGCGCGCGCGGCAGCAGCCGTCATGCGCCCGCGCGGCGGTGGCCACATCATCCTGTGCAGCGACTGGGTGGCGGCGAGCGCCCGCCCGCGCTACACCGGCTACGTCCCCTACTACGTCGCCAAGTCCGCCATCGTCGCGCTCACCGAGGCGCTGGCGCTCGAGCTCGCCCCGCACGGGATCCAGGTGAACGCCATCGCCCCAGGCCCCATCCTGCCCGCGGCCGGCGCCACGGATGCGATGCAGGCCGCCACGATGGTGGCGACCCCCGTGGGCCACTGGGGCGGCCCCGAAGTCCTGACGCACGCCGTGATGGCACTGCTCGACCAGGAATGGGTCACCGGCCAGGTCGTCCGCGTCGACGGTGGGCGGCACCTCGCTTAGGAATTTCAGAATTTCAGAATTTCACAATTGCAGGAATTTCAGGGGGCTCTGGCAGAGCCGGACGTCGGCCGAGCTTACGAATACGGCCGAGGTTCAGCTGAGCGCGCATGCGAGTCGATCGCGGCAAAGGGCTGGCCATGAACCACTTGAGTGCAAACGAAGCCCTCAGACTCAGCCGTGGCACGGCGTATGCACGTAAGAGGGAATACGCGAGAGCTGCTGGAGGTTGTCGATAGCAGTCGACTCGTTTTTCCCGGAGGAGAATCGATGAAGAAGATTGCTCTCGTGGCAGCCATGGTGCTGTCGCTCAGCACAGGTGCCGCCTACGCCGGCCCGATCGTGGCCGACACGAGTGGTCCAGGCAACAACGTCATTGGGGATGGCGTCTGGGGATGGCTCGGCGCCGACCTTTACCTCGTCGGCGGTTCGGCCTGGGCGGACGTGACCTACATCGGCAAGGAAGCTGGCAACACCAACACGTTCTCTCTGACAGGGGCCAGCGGTTCGGTCAACTACAGCACCGCCAGCACGGCAGACGGCACGACGACGGCTGTCCTGCTCAACAGCGGTCTGCTCAACTTCTCGTTCACGACGAACAATCCCGCTGCCACCGTGTTCAACGGGGCGAACGTGTTGCCGTCCAGCGGCGGGATCAACTTCTTCGTCACGTTCAAGGCGCCGTTTGACACGAGCGCCGGGAACCCCGGGGGGGGCCAGACGGTCTGGCTGGCGCTTGATGACCAGGGCGCGCCGGATGACAACCACGACGATATGGTCATCCGCATCAGCCTCAGGAGTGGCGGCTTCTCCGTGCCCGACGGTGGGGCGACGCTGTCGCTGCTCGGCGGGGCGTTGATGGGCCTCGGCCTCCTGCGCCGCAAGCTCAGCCTGTAAGGCGGATCGTCACCACGCGTGACACGAAAAGGGCCGGAGTCATCCGGCCCTTTTTCGCGTTTGCGGTGCGCAGAGGGTGTCGCGCCTACGCGCTCGGGAGCGCTTCGATGAACTCGACCATCTTCTTGCGCGTGGCCTCGTCTGGCAGCGAGCCGCGACCGCCGGCGAGGTTGTCGAGGACGTTCTTGGCCTGACTGGTGGCGGGGGTGACGCACGTCACGCCCGGGTGGGCCGCCACGTACTTCAGGAAGAACTGCCCCCACGTCTGCGCGCCGAAGGCCTTGGCCCAGTCGGGCACCTGACGATCGCCCACCCGCTTGAAGAGGCGCGTCCTGCCGAACGGCACGTACACCAGCACGCCGATCTTGCGCTCCTGCGCGAGCGGCAGGATCGACGACTCGACGTCGCGGTTGTCGATCGCGTAGTCGACGCCGATGAAGTCCAGCGGCTCGTTGCGCATCACCGTCTGGAGCTCGGCGTACTGCGACTTGTTGGTGGACGTGACGCCGATGTAGCGCACGCGCCCTTCCTTCTTCAATTCCTTCAGGATGCCGAGCTGTACCGGCACGTCGCCGAGGTTGTGGACCTGGATCAGGTCGATCTTCGGCTTCTTCAGCTTCGTGAACGACGCCTCGATCTGCGCGCGCGCGGCCGCCGGGTCGGCGCCGGTCCCGCCACGTCCCGCGACGTTGACCTTCGTGGCCCAGAACACCTTGCTGGTGATGCCGAGCTCGCCGGCGATGCGTCCGGCCACCTCTTCGGAGGCGCCATAGCTCGGTGCGGTGTCGAACACCGTCCCGCCCTGGTCGGTGAACGCCTTCAGTACCTCGCGCAGCGCCGTCACGTCCTCGCTGCGCGCCACCTGCGAGAACGTCGCCGAACTGCCGAGTCCGACGATGGGGATGGCCTCGCCCGAGGAGGGGATGGCACGAGTGATGAGGGGCTGCTGAGCCAGAAGAACCGCACGGTCGAACGCCAGCGCTGCGCCAGCGGCTCCGGCCGTGAGAGTGAGCCATTCGCGTCGAGTGATCATTGGGTGGAATCCTCCAGCATGTCCGACGACGCCGCCCGCCGGAGCGTTGCA
>CAYRAE010000341.1:3197-4456 GCA_964422175.1 uncultured Luteitalea sp.
TGCCCGGATCAGAACGCCGTGAGGACCCAGACCCAGGGGATCAGGGCTGCGCAGACGTAGAGGAGGGTCAGCGCGGCGACGATCTTGTGGACGTGGGTGAGGTGGAGCACCATCCCGAACCCGGCGGCGGCGAGTTTGGCCGACGCGAGGGCCGGGCCTTCTCCCATGGAGGCCATCAGGGACGCGAGCAGCGGATTGCCTTCGATGTCGGGACCGTGGATCGCGATCCCCCAGTAGGTGAACGCCGCGTCGAGCGCCTGCGCGACGAAGAACGCGAGAATGGCGATCTCGCCCTTCGACAGGCTGCGGGAGTGGAACTTGCGGAGCAACGTCGCCATGGGGGTCGCCTCGGAGCCGTGGGGCCCCAGCCCAGGGAAGTTCAAGTCCGATGCCGGTCACGCCGCGCGGAAAACCTCGGGAAACCTCGCGTCCAGGCCCACCGTACGCCGAAACCGCACACGCACACGCGCGCACAGTGTGCCACAGGGGCACACAGAGTGGCCGGCAACCGGCAACCGGCAACGGGCAACCGGTCAGCTACGGCGGCAACCCGCTTCCGCTACAACTGGCGTCCGGTTGCCGGTTGCCGGTTGCCGGTTACTCTGTGTGCATGCGCCTGGATCCGCTCGCCTACCTTGGAGACCAACTCGACGACCTCAAGGCCCACGGCCTGTATCGCCACCTGCGCGTGCTCGAGAGCGAGGCGCGGTCGACCTCCGTGTACGACGGCCGCTCCGTCGTCAACCTGTCGTCCAACAACTACCTCGGCCTCACGACGCACCCGAAGCTGAAGGAGAAGGCCATCGAGGCCATCGAGCAGTTCGGCGTGGGGTCGGGCGCCGTGCGCACCATCTCGGGAACGATGGCGATGCACGTGGAGCTCGAGCGCCGCCTCGCCGAGTTCAAGCAGACCGAAGCCGTCGTCGTCTTCCAGAGCGGGTTCACGTCGAACGCCGGCACCGTGTCGTCGATCCTCACGCGCGACGACGCGATCATCTCCGACGAACTGAACCACGCGAGCATCATCGACGGCGCGCGCCTCAGCCGCGCGACCATCAAGGTCTTCCCGCACGCCGACGCCGACGCCGCCCGCCGCATCCTCAGCGAGCTGCCGTCCGGTCAGCGCAAGCTCCTCATCACCGATGGCGTCTTCAGCATGGACGGCGATCTCGGTCCGCTGCCCGCGCTCTGCGATGCGGCCGAAGCCTACGGCGCGATCATGATGGTCGACGATGCGCACGCGAGCGGCGTGTTCGGGC
>CAYRAE010000342.1:0-4432 GCA_964422175.1 uncultured Luteitalea sp.
CGGACGAGGACGTTGCACCATCTCGCCGGCACCGGCCAACAGGGTTACTCGGGCGATGGAGGTCCGGCACGCGCGGCGACCCTCCGGGGACCCAAGGGCCTGGCCTATGGCGGCGGCAGCCTGTACGTCGCCGACACCGAGAACCACGTCATCCGGCGGATCGATCTGGCGACGTCCGTCATCACGACAGCACTCGGCACGGGACAGCGCGGCGACGGGCCCGAACCCGATCCGCTGCGCTGCGCCCTCGCGCGTCCGCACGGCATCGTCGTCGACACGACAGGCGCGCTCTACGTGGGCGACAGCGAAGCACACCGCATCCGCGTCCTGACGCCGTAGCAAGGGGCCGGGCTCGGAGAGCCCGACCCTGCATGGGCGCGCCTGGTCGCGATCCCACACCCGACCGCAGGGGTCCATCGAGGTCAACGGTCTTCGATCGCCAGGCTGCGCACGTTCGGGAGCACGTCCGGCGGCGGCGCTCCCGCGGCAACGACCTGCCAGCCGACCAGCGCGTCTGGCTCGCCGTACACGACGATGACGCGGCCGTTGCGTGGGGTGGCGTGGACCTCTTCGCCGTCGACCACGTGACGCCCCGTCGCACCGCCAGGCAGCAGCGCCGCTGATCGTGCCAGGAGGCGCGTGACTCCCGCGGCGCGTCGCCGCGCGGCCCACGCACGACACCGGGCGTACGTCTCGGGTCCGCCCGTCACGACCGCCACCGGCAGCGTCACGGCCTCGGCCGGGGCGTCGCCGATCTCCACGGCCCACAGCGCGCGCCTGAGCGTGGCCGCGTCCTCCGGATCGGTGATTTCTTCGTGACGCAGCAGCTCCGCCCACGCGCCGGCCGGAGTGTCGGCGAAGTAGTGCGCGGGACCCTCGCCCGGTCCGTGCCAACGTGCCGGTGGCTGCGCCGCCGTGTCCCAGAGGAAGGGATAGCGCGGGTCGGCCTGGCGGAAGACGATCACGTGGCCCCGAGCGAGACGAGCGACCGCGCCAGCGAGCGCACCTTCTGCGGCGCCTCATCGTCCGGGTCCCAGTCGCCGGACAGGAGCGCCGACGGCGCGAGGCCGTCGAGCGCCGTGCGCTTGCGCTCGAACCAGCGGCGGACGCCGACGTCGTTGTACGCCCCTGCCAGGTCGCCGACGATGAGCGCGAGGTGATGGAGGCGCGCGGCCACGAGGTCCGGCGTCGTGCGCTCACCCGCGGCGTAGCGACGCAGGCTGGACACCGAGATGCCCAGTAACGCGGCGAGCTGATCGCCGTCGATCACCCGCAGCAGCGCGGGCCATTCCCGATCGGGCACGGGCGAGGCCTCGAGGGCCGCGATGAGCAGGCGCAGCACCGACTCCAGTTCCGCGGGCGTGAGGGCTTCGACGTTGTCGAAGTGCAGCGCCGGATTGCGCGCGATGCCGGCGTCGCGAACGACATCGATCAATCGCGGGATGTCGAGCGTCTCCCGCTCGTCGGCCGCGGGCTCCAGCAGGCCCATCGCCTCGGCACGCCGCCACGCGTCGATACCGAGCGCCTGAAGTGGCTGCGACTCGTACGGATACGAAACGGAAATCATGATTTACCCAAAGACATCCCGACTGTACTCCAAAGAACGCGCCGGC
The DNA here is from genome assembly GCA_964422175.1 of uncultured Luteitalea sp. Classification (GTDB taxonomy): domain Bacteria; phylum Acidobacteriota; class Vicinamibacteria; order Vicinamibacterales; family Vicinamibacteraceae; genus Luteitalea. Next base: position 1,614 of record CAYRAE010000342.1, read on the forward strand.
ACAAGCCCGCCCAGACTTACCTATTGCTATCCCATATTTCACGTCCTAATATGGCTTCGCAATAGGAGTAGCGCGTGGGAACGAAAGCCGATGTCTGGCAGGGCACGCTGGCCCTGATGATTCTGAGGACGCTCGACACGCTGGGGCCGCAGCATGGATACGGAATCGCGCGGCGGATCGAGCAGACGAGCGGCGACGCGCTCACGGTGAACTACGGCACGCTCCATCCCGCGCTCGTGAAACTCGAACAGGAGGGCGCGATCGCGTCCGAGTGGGGTCAGTCCGAGAACGGGCGCCGCGCGAAGTACTACACGCTGACGCGCGCGGGGCGTGCGCAGATGGCTCGCACGTCGCGCGAATGGGCGCAGACCACGGCCATCATGTCGCGCTTCCTCGAAGGACGTGAGGCATGAGAGCCCTGCGCGTGCTCGCGAAACGGATCGCCGCGCTCTGGCGGCGCGACGATGCCGACGCCGATCTGCGCGATGAACTCGAGAGCCTCGCCGCGATCGAGCGCGACGAGCGCCTCGCATCTGGTACCTCACCCGGCGAGGTGCACCGAGACGTGCTTGCGCGAACCGGCAGCATCACGTCGGTGCAGGAAGTCGTGCGCAGACGACGCACCCTCGGCTGGCTCGACGATCTGGCACGCGACGTCCGTGGCGGCCTGCGGATGTCGCGGCGGCAGCCGCTGCTGACGGGCGTCGTGATGCTCTCGCTCGGACTCGGGCTCGGCGCCAACGCGGCGCTCTTCGCCATCATCGATCACCTGATGCTGCGACAACTGCCCGTCGCGCACGCGGATCGCCTCCTCATCGTCGACAACTACTGGTCCTATCCGATCTGGGAGCGCGTGAGGTTGGAGGCCGATCGCGTGGATGGACTCGCGACGTGGTTCGCCACGCGCATGGTCGTGCGCCATGACGACACGTCCAGCGACGCGCAGGTGCTGTATGTAAGCGGCGACTATTTCGACGTGCTCGGCGTGACGCCGGCACTCGGCCGCCTGACGTCCGCTCGCGACGATGCGCGCGGCGGAGGTCCTGACGGCGCCGTGGCGGTGATCAGCGACAGCTACTGGACGCGCGAGTTCGGGCGCGATCCCGGTGCCATCGGACGCACGCTCCTCGTCAAGCGCGTGCCGTTCACCATCGTCGGTGTCACGCCGCCGGGCTTCTTCGGCGCCGAGGTCGGCAGGACGTTCGACGTCGCCATCCCGTTCGGGACCGAGCCGCTGCTCGAAGGCACGAACTCGAGCCTCGATCGGCGGAACAACTGGTGGCTGACGATCGCCGTGCGTCGGCGCGCGAACCAGACCGTCGACGACGTGCAGCAGATGCTGCAGGGACTCCGGCCATCGCTTCGCGAGGTGGCGCAGGAAGGTGACCATCGCCGGATCGACGCGATCGCGATCGCCGACGGGTCGAACGGCCGCTCCGGATTGCGCAACACGTACCGCGATGCGCTCCTGATCCTCATGGCCGCGGCGGCGGCCGTCCTGCTCGTCACGTGCGCCAATGTCGCGAACCTGCTGCTGGCGCGGGCACACGCACGACGGAGCGAGATGAGCGCGCGCGTCGCGTTGGGTGCGTCGCGCGGACGGTTGCTGCGGCAGTTGCTCACGGAGAATCTCGTCCTGTCGGCGGGCGGCGCCTGCGCCGCCGTCGCGACGGCGCTCGTGACGGCGCGCCTGTTCGTGTCGCAGCTCTCGACGCCGAACGCGCCCGTGTCGCTTGACATCCCGATGGACGGGCGGCTGCTCCTCTTCGTCGCCGGCTGCGCGCTCCTCGTCACGCCGCTGTTCGCGGTGTGGCCGGCGCTCAGGACGACGCGAGTCGTGCCGGCCGACGCGATGAAGGAACAGGCGCGCACCGTCACGGGCGATCGTTCGCGCGCGACGAGCGACGCCTTCGTCGTGGCGCAGATCGCGCTGTCGCTGGCGCTGGTCGGCGTGGCGGCGCTGCTCGTGCGCACGTTCGTCGGCCTCGCCACGATGCCGCTCGGCGTGGAGAGCGCGCGCGTCGTGACGGCGTCGGTGACGCTCGACGCCAACAGCGTGCCGGCCCCGGAGCGCGGCCCGCTCTTCGATCGCCTCCGCGCGGCGGTGGCCGCCGTACCTGGCGTGACCGACACGGCACTGTCGGTCATCACGCCGATCTCGGGCATGGGCTTCAACACGACGCTGCTCGACGTGGATGGCGAGCGACTGCCCGGCTCGGAGGAGGATCGCCGCGCGTTCGTCAACATGGTGAGCGAGGGATTCTTCGCCACCTACGGCATGCCGTTCCGCGACGGGCGCGACGTCTCTCCGACCGATACCGCCGATGCGCCGCGCGTCGCGATCGTGAATGAGGCGTTCGTGCGGACGTTCATGGGCGGCGGTCGGGCGGTCGGCAGACAGGTGCGCCAGGGCACCGGCAGGCCGGGACAGGAAGGCGGGCCAGCGATCGAGGTCATCGGCGTCGTCGGTGATGCGGTCTATCGCGACCTTCATCGCGGCGTCGGCCCGACGATGTACGCGCCCGCCGCGCAGGAAGGGCTTTCGGCATTCCCGTTCGTCAACATCGCGGCACGCACGCGCGGGTCCGATGCGTCGGCGCTCGTCGAGCCGGTGCGTCGTGCGATCGAGGGCGTCGACACGCGGCTCGTCGTCAGGGTGTCGCCACACGCCACGCTCGTGCGCAGTTCCATCGTGCGTGAACGTCTCGTGGCAACGGTGGCCACTGTCTTCGGCGGCCTCGCGCTGCTCGTGGCCGTCGTGGGCCTCTACGGCGTGACGGCGTACACGGTGAGCCGGCGGCGCGGCGAGCTCGGCCTGC
>CAYRAE010000343.1:0-4416 GCA_964422175.1 uncultured Luteitalea sp.
ATCGCGCACGCGGCGGCATGTGCCGATCTGACGAGCCGCTGGGCCGCCGTGCAATCGTCGAGTGGACGGACTGCGGCAAGCGACGGGCGACGTCGACTCACCTGCACGGACATCTCCCGCGGGATCAACGCGGATCAACTGCAGCAACTCGCGCGTCCGGTTCGGGCGGTCCTGCTGCTCGCCATCCTGTTGCTCGGCGTCGGATGCCTGCACATCGCCGAACTGTTCCTCCTCACGATTTCGGCGAAACGGCATGACCTGACGCTTCGACTCATGTTGGGCGCTCCGCGCGCGTCGATCCTCGCGCACGTGTTCACGCTGGTCACCGGCATCTCGTTGGTGGCCGCGGCAGCCGGCGCGCTCGTGGCGATCGTGGTCAGCCCGCACGCCGCATACGCATTCCTCGATCGCGCCTACGTTCGGCCGACGCTGGATCTGACGCTCGACGCACGCCTCGTGGCATGGGCGATCGGCACGACCATGGGCATGGTGTTGCTGTGCGCGATACCGGTGCTCGTGTCCACGGCACGGCTGAGGCCGGAGACGATCGGGATGACAGGAGCGGCCAGGACCACGGCCCGACTTCGCTGGCCCACGCGCATCCTGATTGGTGGTCAGACAGCCGCGGCGGTCGGCCTGCTCCTCTCCTCGTCGACGCTCGTCGAGGCCGTGCGCACGTGGACGATGGGTGAGAGCCAACGCACGGCAGGATTGTTCGTCGCGCACCTCTATCCGCAGCCACGAGGCTACGTCGCGATGGACGGGCCGGCGTACTACCCACGCGTCGTCACCAACGTCCAGGCGATCCCGGGCGTGGAGCGTGTCGCCTTGACCAACCACGAACCCGGCGGCGCGTTCATCCACGAGAGAACGCTCGCCACCGCGGACCGTACGCGGTCCAGGACTGCAGGCGTCGTCGCTGCCTCACCGGGACTCTTCGCCACTCTGGACGTCCCTCTCCTCCAGGGCCGTGATGTCGCGTGGTCCGACACGAAGGAGGCCGAGCCCGTGATTGTCCTTAGCCGCGGCCTTGCCGAGACACTCTTCGCCGGTGCAAGTCCCCTCGACAAGTACGTGCGTCTGGATCCCGACACTCCCGGACGCGCCATGCGCATCGTCGGCGTGGTGTCGGACTCGAACGTGTTCGACGTTCGACGACCCGGCATTGCTGTGGCGTATACAGCGTGGCTGCAGGCCGACTACACGCAGTGGGCGGCGCGCCTGCTCGTGCGGACTCCGGCGCTGCCGAGGGAGAGCGGCATCGACGCGGCCGTGACGTCGCTCGGTCGCGAGTACGTGCTCTGGAGCGGTTCGAGTGCCGACGTCACGCGGCGTGCACTCACAGTCGAACGCGTGGTGGCACGTGCCGCCGCCATCCTCGCCGGCGTATCGACGGTGCTTCTCGCACTCGGGGTCTTCGCGGCCGTGGCACATCTGATGGCTCGCCGCACGCGCGAGACAGCCATCCGCCTGGCGCTCGGCGCACGCGCGCGCCATATCTACGGCGATGCCCTGACGATGATGGCCGTACCGACGCTCGCCGGCACCATTGCGGGAGTACCGATCTGGTGGAACGCCGACCGCTGGGTGCGCGTCGCCATCGAACGTCTGCCACCCGTTCATCCCCTCTTCCTGATCGCGGTGCCGTGTGCCGCCGCCGCGCTCGTCGTCGGCGCGACACTCGTCGCCACGCGCCGCGCGAACAATGGCTGGTCGATCGACGCCGCGCTGCGACCGGAGACGTAGGGGAACCTGCGGCTTACCCCTACCCCTGCAAGTCTGGCTACGGCGGGACAGGTCAGCCCGTGGAGCAAGGGCAACGCGTGACGTTGCCTGTCGCGTGTTGCGCACGGCGGGCGTGGAACGCCTCGAAGTTCGCCTGCTCGCATTCGGCGCGCAGAGTGTCCGCGGACGCGGCGGTCCTGCGTTGGTAGATTCCTGGCGGGAATCGAGGGCGGGCGATCATCACTGACTGCCGGACATAGTCCGGCAGCTGTGTGTGACAGAGGGTCCGACGACTACGTGTGGCAGGGGATCCGGCAGCCACGCGTCGCTTGACGGGTGACTGTCGAGAGCTGACGATGGGACGCGATGCGGACACAGTGGTTGTGCCTTTCGAGTACGGCCTTTCTCGTGGCGATCGGTCTGGCGCTCACGTTCATGCCCCAGGAGTTGCTGGCGCAGGTCGGTGAGCGTGCGACGGGACCGGTCGTGCTCCTCGCGCAACTGACGGGCGCGATGGCGCTGGCGTTCGCGTGGCTCGACTGGCTCGCGCGCCACCAGCGCATCGGCGGCATCTATCAGCGACCGTTGGTGCTCGCCAACCTGCTGCACTTCATGATGGGCAGCCTCACGCTGCTGCGCCTCTCGACAGCCGGCGATCTCGGGTCGTACGGCTTCGTGCTCCTCGTGCCCTACGCCGTGCTCGCGCTGTGGTGGGGCGCCGCGATGACGACGTCGCCGGTGTGACACGCACGACAACGGGCCGGGCTCCGAGAGCCGCCCCTACCTACCGCCACAGAGGGTAGGGCCGGCTCTCCGAGCCCGGCCGCGAAAGATGAGATCGATGTCCGTCTCTGGACGGTAGAACGGGCGGGCTCGGAGAGCCGCTCCTACCGCGATGGCCGATGGCCATTCTCCAGAGGAGGTCTCGTCGATGCTCGCCACAGTGACGGTTGCCGCGGTCGATGCCGCGAACGACTCCAGTACTCGCACGACCACCCGCGCCGCGCTCTCGACGCTGCCCCATCCCTCGACCGAGTTGCGCGCGGCAGCGACGGCGCTGTTCGAACTCGATGCACAGGCGGCTGCGCTCAGACACCCTCATCGCATCGTCGCGGCGATGTATCGCGTGGCCGGTGCGCTGGACGACTGCCGCACCGCCGGCCTGACGCGAGTCGACGTCCACGACATCGTCGGCCCGCTCCGTGAGCTCCTGCGGCGTTCGCCTCTCGTCCACAGGCTGCAGACGTGGCCGCGCGGCTATCCCGGCGACTTCGAGACCGTGGAATGGTTGTGCGACGCCACGAACCGCGCCGAGCCTGGCACCACCGCATGGGGCGTCGAACACTTCTGCGTGCACTCGCCCATCGCGCAGCAGCATCGCAACAAGGTGGCGCTGCAGGCCGACGCGATCGCGGCGGTCGTGGTGACGCGGCCCGACGCGCGCGTGCTCTCGATCGGATGCGGCGGATGTCGCGACCTGCGGGAGATCCTGCCCATCCTGCAGTGCGCCCCCGACGCATCGTTCACGCTCGTCGACGGCGACGCCGCCGCACTCGCCTTCGCCACCTCGCGCCTCGCGACGCTGGAGGACCGGTGCCGTTTCGTCCAGGGTCACGTCCCCCGCACGCTCTCGCCCGCGCGCGTCGGCGGTCCGTTCGACCTGGTGGTCGCCGGAGGGCTGTTCGACTACCTGCCCGATCGGTGGGCCATCGAGACCCTGAGGCGCATTGGCGCCCTGCTGCGCGCGGGGGGCAAGGTGCTCCTCTCGAACATCACGTCGCCGAATCCATACGGCCCGCTGATCTCGTGCCTTGGCGCATGGGAGCTCATCGAGCGTACCGACGATGACCTGGTGAGGCTGCTGAAGGCGGCCGGTTTCGATGAGGCCGACGTCAGCATCCGCCGCGACACGACGGGCCTCGCCGCCATGGTGACGGCGCACCGATGATTCGACATCGCCGGGACGCGGCCATAATCATGCGCGATGACAGATGGCCGCGCCGCCCAGGATGACGCCGAGACGGTCGCCGCGCACGATGCGGTGCAACATCGGCGCGCGTTCCTGCGCGCGGCGATCGCCGCTGCGATTGCCGCCGGGGCCTCGGGCATGCCGGGTGCCACAGTCGATGCCGCATTCGCGCAGGACGCCATCGACGCCGATGTCGACGCGCTGGCCACGCATCTGGCGAACGACCCTCTGGCGCTCCAGCTCCTCGATCTCCTCGGGACGCTGAACTTCGCCGACGCGATGGGCGGCATCGCCCTGCAGGACGACTCCTACGTCTCGCGCCTGCTCCAGCGCCTCGACGGGCTCATCGGTCTGACATCCTCAGAAGTACACGACGCGGACCACGCCCATGCGCACACGTTCCCCCTCGCGAACCTGATACTCGCCGCGGTGATGAACGTCGTGCGCCTCACCGGTTTCGGCGCCGACGTGCGGCATCGCACACTCCACGAGATCGAGACGACGCTCGTCGGCGTGGCCCTGCTCATGGGCCTGACGAGCGTGGCGCGCGGCATCGTCTCGAGCGAGATGACGGCGATGCACATGGCCGAGGCCGACGACACGAGCATCAGCACGGACCCCGAGGAAACCATCGCGAGCAGCATCGTGCAGCTCACGCTGCTGGCCGCCGCCACGCAGATCCCCCTCAGCTCGTTCGGCAACGCCGCCATCGGCAACGAGGA
>CAYRAE010000344.1:0-3627 GCA_964422175.1 uncultured Luteitalea sp.
ACGCCGGGCTCTTCCATCGTCACGCCGTACAGGCGATCGGCGATCTCCATCGTCTTGCGGTGATGCGTGATGAGCACGAACTGCGTGTGATTCTGCATGCTGCGCAGCATCTCCACGAAGCGACCGATGTTGGCGTCGTCCAGCGGCGCGTCGATCTCGTCGAGCAGGCAGAACGGGCTCGGGCGGTACTTGAAGATCCCGAACATCAGCGCCATCGCCGTGAGCGCCTTCTCTCCGCCCGACAACAACTGGACGTTCTGCAGGCGCTTGCCCGGCGGCTGCGCGACGATGTCGATGCCGCTCTCGAGGACGTCTTCCTGATCGAGCAGAACGAGACCTGCCCTGCCGCCCCCGAACAGCGTGACGAACATCTGCTCGAAGTTCGCGTTCACCGCCACGAACGCTTCGGCGAAGCGCTCGCGCGTGGTCTTGTCGATGCGCGCGATGGCCTCGCCGGTGGACGCGATCGCGTCGATGAGATCCTTGCGCTGGCCCGTGAGGAACGTGTGGCGCTGCTCGAGCTCGTCGAACTGCTCGATGGCCATCATGTTCACCGCGCCGAGCGACGTGATGCGCGCCTTGAGCCGCGCAATCGCCTGCTCCGCGCTGAGCACCGGTGGTGGCGCGTCGACGGCCAGTGCCGCCACCGCGTCGGCGGTCGCATCGGCGTCGCCGACGCCAGCCGCCGGCTCACCGTGCTCGACGGTCGCGCTCGCCTCGGCCCCTTCCTCGTCTGCGCCGGCGCGCTCGGCGGCGGCCACCGACGCCGCGCTGGGCAGCGCCTGCTCGTTGGCCAGCATCTCGGCGACGGCCGCCGCCACTTCCTCGAGACTCTGATCGAGCGCTTCGCGGCACGACTCGGCGAGGTGGCCGAGATCGGACTCCGCCGTGGCGCGCGCCACTTCGAGCGACGTCGCGAGCGTCCTGATGTCGTCGAGCCCGCGACGGGCTTCACGCGCCTGCGTCTCGTGTTCGCCGAATGCGCCCTGCACCTCGACGACGCGTTCGTCGGCCTCGACAACGAGGCGCTTCAGATCGTCGAGCGCCGCGAGGTCATCGTCGATGGCGGCGCGCAAGGCGGTGATCGAACCATCGAGATTCGTGCGCCGCGCCACCGACACGTCGGCTTCCTGCTGCCGCGACGTGATCCGCTGACGCAGGTCGGCCGAGGCATCCTCCAGCCGGCGCACGTCCTGTCCCAGCGCCGACGCGCGTTCGACGAGCGCGGCATGCGTGGCCCGCGCCTCAGCTGCGCGGCGGCCGACCGACGCCTGCCGTTCACGACCATCGAGCAGACGACGCTGCGCGTCGGCCAGCTCGTCGGACAGCGACTGCTGCTCGACTTCGAGGTCCTCGATCGAGCGACGCGCTTCCGCCTCGCGTGCGTCGAGCGCGGTGCGCTCTTCCTGCGCGCGGCGCCGCTCGTTGTCGATCAACTCCATGCGTCTCGACACGCGGTCGCGTTCGTCGGACGCGCGGTTGACCTGCAGGTCGAGCCCGACGATCGACTTCTCGTGTGTGACCTGATCGGCGGTGAGAGCCGCGATCTCGGTGGAGACGCGCGCGATGACGGCGTCGGCCGCCGCCAGATCCGCGCCATGACGCTCGATCTCCTGCTGCGCCTGCTGGAGCTGCTCGCGCAGGCTCCTGATCTCGCCCTTGGTGTGCAGGATCTGCCGCGCGTCGGCCTTGCCGCCGCCGGACACGAGTCTGCCACCGCGGAAGACGTCGCCCTGTGGCGTCACCACGGGCCCCGCCACACGGCGCGCGGCGGCGCGCGCCTGGTCGGGCGTCTCGGCGAGCCAGGCTTCGCGTAAGACGGCACGCACACGTTCGGCCGCCGCGCCGCTGACGCGAACGATGTCACTGAGCGGACGGACCCCTGGCACGGGCGGTGTCACGACCTCGTCGGGCACGCCGTCGTCCGCGACGAGGAAGCCCACGCGGCCCGCGTCGCGATCGCGCACGAACGCGAGGCCGGCGTGCACGGCCGCCATGTCCGGCACGACCACGTACTGCACCACTTCGCCGAGGCAGGCCGCCACGGCCGACTCGTAGTCGCCCGTCACGTCGAGCGCATCGGCCACCGACCCGAAGTGCGTGATGCCGCTCTCCGACGAGGCGAGCAACAGGCGCGCCCCTTCGCCGTATTCGGCGCGCGCGGCATCGAGCTCCTCGAGCGATTGCAGCCGCGCCTGCAACGCCGCCGCGTCGCGTTCGCGCGTGCGCAGATCGCGCTCACGCCATTCGCGTTCGATGCGGGCGGTCCCGAGTGCCGCCTCGCTCGCCGCGCGCGAACCGCGTACCTGATCGAGGGCCGCCTGCGCTTCGCGCAACGCAGCGCTCGCGCGCTCGCGCTCGGTGAGTGCGGCTTCCTGTTCGACGCGCAGGTCGTCGCTCTCCACCTCGAGGCGGCCGAGTTCCTGCGCGATGCGATCGCGCGATTCGATGGCGCGTTCGATGGCATTGCGCAGCGTGTTGACCTGCGTCATGCCGGCGTAGAGGTCGCCGCGCGCCTTCTCCACGTGCTGTTCGAGCGATCCGATCTCGGCGGCGGCGCGCTGCACCGCCACGTCCTCGTCCTTGACGCGCGTCTCGGCCTCGTCGCGTTCGCGGTCGGCCTGCGCGCTGTTCGCGCGACGCGCGTCGAGCTCCTCCTGCGCGGGCCCGATGCGCTCCTGCAGGCGCGCGATCTCCTCGTGCATGCCGACCAGGGCGACCCCGATCGCCTGCACCTGCTGCAGGTCGAACTCGAGCTGCTGCTGTCGGCGGCCGCTCTCCAGTTCCTTGGCGTGCGCGGACTGCCGCGCCGCGTTGGCCGCGGCATCGGCTTCCGTCAGTTCGATGCGCAGCCGCTCGAGCGCCGCTTCCACTTCGGCCACGCGCCCCGACAGTCCGGCCTCATGCCCGCGCGCCTGTTCGAGACGTTCGACCGCCGACGTCATCGCCGCCTGCAGCGCCTGGTACTTCTGCCCGAACAGCAGCTTCTCCCACTGCCGCAGTTCCTCGCGCAGCGTGCGGTAGCGACGCGCCTTGGCGGCCTGGCGCTTGAGCGACCCGCGCTGCTTCTCGAGCTCGAAGATGATGTCGTCGACGCGCGTGAGGTTCTGCTGCGCCGCGTCGAGCTTGAGCTCGGCCTGCCGGCGACGCGTCTTGTACTTGGTGACGCCCGCGGCCTCTTCGATCAACTGCCGCCGCTCGGTGGGCTTGGCCGCGAGGATCTGGCCGATCTTGCCCTGCTCGATCACCGCGTAGCCCTTCACGCCGAGGCCCGCGTCCATCAGCAGATCCTGCACGTCGCGCAGGCGCACCACGTGCCCGTCGATCAGATACTCACTCTCGCCTGATCGATACAGCCGCCGCGACACCTCGACGTCGCGCGCGAGCACCACGTCTTCGGTGAGCGTCTCGACCGATTCCTCGAGCTCCTGCGCCACGGTCTTTCGCTGCGGGTGGTCTTCGAGCCCCACGCGCGAGATGACGCCGCTCATCTTCAGCTTCACCTCCGCCGTGTGCGTGGGCTTGCGCGCGTCGCTGCCGGCAAAGATCACGTCTTCCATGCGCTCGCCACGCAGGCTCTTGGCGTACCAGCCGCCCACGTGCGAACCGGCCAGGAAACTGCCGCCG
>CAYRAE010000344.1:3637-4407 GCA_964422175.1 uncultured Luteitalea sp.
CGCCGCGGTCGGCTGCTCGTTGCCGTTGCCGTTCTCGCCGTTCACGACCGGCAGCGGCAGGCCGGTCAGCCGGAGCCGCACCTCGGCGGTCGCCCCCGGCTTCCGCGCGTCGCTGCCGTTGAAGATGACGTCTTCCATCTTCTCGCCGCGCAGGCTCTTGGCGCTCTGCTCGCCGAGCACCCACGTGATGGCGTCCACCACGTTGCTCTTGCCGCAGCCGTTGGGTCCGACGATGGCCGTCACGCCGAGATCGAAGGCGAGGTCAGCGCGGTCGGGGAAACTCTTGAAGCCGTTGATTTCGAGGCGGTTGAGACGCATTTCGGGCACGGTCCTGCCGTGGCGGGCTGGAATGCGAGGCCACGGGCGAAGCAGACGCGGAGTCTAGCAGGCAACTACTAATTGGGGCAAGCGGCCAACCCGACCACAAGATGTGTTGCCCCGGCAACGGGCGACCGGCAAACCGGCAACCGGTCAATCGGGCGCGATCCGCGCTCCAATGCCGCAGGGGCGCCGCATGCGTCGCCCCTGCACCTGGTCCCGGTTCTATCTGCGCGACGTGGACGTACCGTCGAGCAGGGGCAGGCGGGCGGCTTCCTCGAACTGCTGGAGCGCGAACTGCGCCTGGGGGTCGCGGGCGATCAGGTTGCGGCGGGCTTCCTCGACGCCGAAGAGCGCCAGATCGATGTCGTACTGGATCATCGCCCTGATGAACTGATCGTCGGTCTTCATCGCCTCATCGTCGATGCGCACCTTGCGCGACTGGAGGTACG
>CAYRAE010000345.1:0-4403 GCA_964422175.1 uncultured Luteitalea sp.
TGTCGGTGATCTCGCTGCTCACGCCGGACGGCAGGGAAGAGCGCCGGCTGGAGCCGTCGGTGTTGAGCGCCAGGTATCCGGACCCGAGCAAGTACCACGCGACCAACGTCGCCGTGATGCCCGACGGCGACTTCTTCATCAGCGACGGCTACGGCTCGCACTTCATCCACCACTTCGATCCGGAGTGGCGGTACGTCGCCACGTTCGGCGGCGCGGGTACCGAGCCCACGAACCTGAAGCAGCCGCATGCGATCTGGCTCGACACGCGTCGCGGCAGGCGGGAACTGCTGGTGTGCGACCGCGGCAACGCGCTGCTGAAGTGGTTCTCGCCGAGCGGCGAGTTGCTGCGCGTGGTGCCCGTGCCGGGCTCGCAGCCGAGCAACATCGCGCCGATGGCCGACGGTCATATCGCCATCGCCAGCCTCAACGCGATGATCCTGATCCTCGACCGCGACGACCGCGTCGTCTCGGTCGTCGGCGGTCAGCCGCCCGTGTACGAGAACGGCACGCTCGCCCCGCTCGCTCCGGATCCACAGACCCCGTTCATCCACCCGCACGACGTCTACGCCGACAGCACCGGCGCCCTCTACGTCGCGCAGTGGAACTCGAAGCAGACCTATCCGCTCAAGTTCGCACGGATCTGAAATTCTCTAGAGCCTGATGAAGATCCTGCGCTGGTAGAGCCAGGCGCAGATGCCGATCCACAGCAACGCGTACGCGATGGAGTGGACGAGGGAGGCGAGCGGAGGCGATGGGATGAGGGGCGCGAAGATGTGCGCCTGTGCCCAGTCCCATGACGAGACGCGCGTGCCGTCAGGGCCGGCGATGGTCCAGAGGCGCGACAGCACGCGCGAGAACAGCCCAGACGCGAGATACGCGAAGATCGAGTTCGTGCCGAGCACGATGAAGGGCATCGTCCATCGGGGCGGCGCTGCATCCGTCCTGTTGCGGTCCACGAGCCAGAGGCACGCGGCGAGCGACAGGAAGCCGAGTCCCGCCGTGTAGAGCACGAAGCTGCTCGACCACAGCATCTTGTTGATGGGGACCACCCAGGCGCCTGTCACAGCAGGTTCGCCGATGATGCCGAACCCGATCAACGGCTGGAACCCGCCCCACACCCAACCCACCGCGACGCCAATCGCGCCAACGGCAGCGAGGCGTCCGATCGTCTTCGTCGTGAGACCCCCACCGAGCATCCACGACGCCAGCATGCCGGCCTGCAGCGTCACGATGGCGGGGATGGACGACAGGAGCCCGTTGGCGTCCCATGTGTGGCCGCCGTACCCGAGATGCCGTCCCATCGTGAGCCGGTCGAGCCACGCCGTCCAGTTCTGCGACGCGAACGCCTCTGTCATCGGCACCACGCCCGCACCCGGCACGGGCACGAACGCAAGCAGCACCCAGTACCCCACGAGGATGACGCCCGCGACGATGGCCTGGACGCGCCGGGAGGCGTAGAGGAGGAGGGCCGTGCCGGCGAGGTAGCAGAACGCGATGCGCTGCAGCACGCCTGGAATGCGGAACGTCTCGAATGTCGAGTTGAGGAACGGGAAGTTCTTCTCGAACACGCCCAGCGCGAAGAGGATGAGCGCGCGCGTGAGGGCGTGCCGCATGATGTCGGCGTTGGTGGCGCCCTGCCGTCGCCGGCTCGCGATCGAGAACGGCATCGCGATGCCGACCATGAACAGGAAGAACGGGAAGATCCAGTCGGTGGGCGTGGCGCCATCCCACGGCACGTGCTGCAGCGCCGCGTACCCGTCGTGGTTGCCCTGCTTGTTGACGAGCATCATCGCCGCGATAGTGGCCCCGCGGAGCACGTCGAGAGACTGAAGCCGTGTTGCCTGCGCCACGCGAAGCCTTTCTCACATCGGCCTTCGGCCATGGGCCTTGGGCTTTCACACATCGGCCTTCGGCCATGGGCCTTGGGCCTTCAGACATCGGCCTTCGGCCATAGGCCTTGGGCCTTCACAACACCATTGCCCGATCGTTGTGTCCCGGTGCCCGGTGCCCGATGCCAGGCCTGTCCACCGTAGCGCGCAGCGCGAAGGCGGATTGCCGGGAGGTGTCGCAGTGTACTGCACGATCCGGTACGATTCGCCGCATGACTCATGCTCGCGATTCCCGTGATCCGTCGCGCCGCGCGTTCCTGGCGTCGGGCCTTGCCGTCCCCGCTGCCGCGGCATTGACTGGCAGTGCGGCGACGAGTGCCGCCGCACAGGCGCCTTCGTCCGGACGCCACGTGCTGAAGCTCGGCGCGGTGACCTACAACATCGCGAAGGACTGGGACGTCCCGACGATCATCAAGAACTTCACGACGGTGGGGCTCGACGCCGTGGAACTGCGCACGACGCACGCGCACGGCGTGGAGCTCTCGCTCTCACCCGCGCAACGCGCCGAGGTGCGCGCCCGCTTCGCGGCGTCGGCGGTGAAGATCGGCGGCCTCGGCAGCACGTGCGAGTACCACTCGCCGGATCAGGCAGTCCTGCGCCGCAACATCGAGGAGACCAAGCAGTGGTGCCAGCTCGCGCGCGACGTCGGGTCGCCCAGCGTGAAAGTCAGGCCGAACGGTCTGCCGAAAGAGGTGCCGGAGGAGAAGACGCTGGAACAGATCGGTCGCGCGCTGCGCGAGTGCGGCCAGGCGGCCGTGGATGCAGGCGTGCGCATCCAGGTCGAGGTCCACGGTCGCGAGAGCGAACGGATCCCGCGCATGGTGAAGATGCTCGACTACGCCGATCGCCATCCGGGCGTCTGGATCTGCTGGAACTCGAACCCCACTGACCTGATGGACGGCGGCTTCGACAAGAACTTCGCGCTGCTGAAGTCGCGCATCGGACAGGTCCACATGCGCGATCTGTACGTGGAGGAGTACCCGTTCCAGCGCCTCATCACGAGCCTGCAGGACATGCGGTTCGACGGCTATTGCTTCGCTGAACTCGGCGAGGAGTCGTGCGATGGCGTGCGTGTGCTCAAGTACTTCCGCGGCATGTTCCGCCAGATGGAGGGTCTTGTCACGCCGCCTCTGAAGGCGTAGCTCAGCGGCTGATCCTGTTACGCTATTCGGCCATGCTTCTTCGCCTCATCTCTCTCTCGACCGGTTTCGCGGTGCTCGTTGCGGCGCCGTTGCTCGTGGCGCAGTCACCTTCACCTCGGCGCGATGTCGCCAGGGTGTGGACGGACGTCTGCGCCAGTTGTCACGGCGCTGGCATGGAGGGGGCGCAGGCCCCCAGCATGCTCGACGATGTGTGGACGACGGGGAACGGGGATGACGCGTCGCTGGCGGAGGTGATCAAGACCGGGCGGATCGCCAACGGCATGCCGGCGTTCGGCGCGCTGCTGACCGACGAGGAGATCCGCGCGATGGTGGTCTACATCCGCGAGACCGCCGGCAAGGCGAAGACCGCGGCCGCCACGTTCGCCGCGCCCGCCGCCAACGTCACGGTGCAGAGCGAGAAGCACGCGTTCAAGCTCGAGACCCTCGTCGAAGGCGTGGACACGCCGTGGGGACTGGACTTCCTGCCCGACGGACGCATGCTCATCACCGAGAAGGGCGGCGCGCTGCGCCTCGCGAGTGCGACGGGGGTGCTCGCGCCGGAGCCGGTGCAGGGCGTGCCAGCCGTGTGGTCGAAGGGGCAGGGCGGCCTGCTCGACGTGGCCGTGCACCCCGACTATGCGAAGAACGGCTGGATCTACCTGTCGTACAGCGATCCCGGCGAGAACGACTCCGCGATGACGGCCGTCATCCGCGCGAAGCTGAAGGGCAACGCGCTCGTGGACGTCCAGCAGCTGTTCAAGGCGCCGGCGTCGACCTATCGCAACGGCACCGTGCACTTCGGTTCGCGCTTCGTGTTCGACGGCAAGGGGCACGTCTTCTTCTCGATCGGCGAGCGCGGGCAGGGCGCCGACGCGCAGGATCTGACGCGTCCGAACGGCAAGGTGCATCGCATCAACGAGGACGGATCGATCCCCGCCGACAATCCCTTCGTCGACCGCGCCGACGCCATCAAGAGCATCTGGTCGTATGGCCATCGCAACCCGCAGGGGCTTGCGCAGCAGCCGGGCACCGGCGCGCTCTACGACGTCGAGCACGGACCGCGCGGCGGCGACGAACTGAACCTCGTCGAGAAGGGGAAGAACTACGGCTGGCCGGTGATCACCTACGGCATGAACTACAACGGCACGCCGATGACCGACAAGACGGCCGCGCCGGGCATGGAGCAGCCGGTCACGTACTGGGTGCCGTCGATCGCCGTCTCCTCGTCGATGTTCTACACGGGGACGAAGTTCCCCGCGTGGCAGGGCAACCTGCTGGTGGGGTCGCTGGCCGCGCAGGAACTGCGCCGGCTCGAGCTCACGCCGTCCGGCGTCAAGCAGGAAGTCCTCTTCAAGAACATCGGCCGCCTGCG
>CAYRAE010000346.1:0-4392 GCA_964422175.1 uncultured Luteitalea sp.
CGGCTGGCGTCCGTCGTGCGCGCGCAGGAACCGTTCGGTCAGACCACCGTCATCGTGGCCGCCGCGGGGAACGAGAGCCGCCGCAACGAGAACGCCGACTTCGAGATCGCCTGCAGTCCGCCCGCGGTGTCGGAGGGCCTGATCTCGGTCGCGGCGCTCGGACTCCAGAACGGCAAGTTCCGCGTGGCGCCGTTCAGCAACACGAACGTGCTCGTCTCGGGGCCCGGCGTGGGCGTGCTCTCGGCGCGGCACACCGGTGGCCTCGTCGCGATGAGCGGCACGAGCATGGCCACGCCGCACGTTGCCGGCGTGGCAACGCTGTGGATGCAGCGGCTCGCCGCCGACGGCGACGTGACGGGCGCGCAACTCACCGCACGGCTCATCGCGTCTGGCGTGCGCAGCGACATCACCGGTGCCTTCGACGTCGCCGACGTCGGCAGCGGCATGGTGCAGTGCCCTATCTGATTCGCTCGGAGAAGTCCCCGGTG
Source organism: uncultured Luteitalea sp. (assembly GCA_964422175.1). Classification (GTDB taxonomy): domain Bacteria; phylum Acidobacteriota; class Vicinamibacteria; order Vicinamibacterales; family Vicinamibacteraceae; genus Luteitalea. Next base: position 489 of record CAYRAE010000346.1, read on the forward strand.
GCCGGGCTGCGCAGGATGAGCCTGGCGCGGCCATCGGGCAGGATCTCGCGCTTGATGACGAACTGCCCTTCGAACATCTCGGGCGCGACGTCGATCCTGCCAGAGCCGCTCCCGCGCCAGTCGGGAAGATCGATGGGCGTCCACTGACGGCTGCGGGCCGACTTGTACGCGGCGTCCATCACCGCGTTGACCACCACGCCGTCGTAGAACGTCTCACGCGGCGGCGTGCCGGCGTCGAGCGCGTTGAACATGTCGGTGAACATGTCGACGTAGCCGAGTTCGGAGACCTCGTCCCCGACCGGGAACATCCATCCGTCGGCGCTCTCGGACTTCTCCGCGATGTACCCCTGCCGGCGCGCGGACGTGAACATCTCGTAGCCGGTACGCAGGAAGTGATTCAGCCAGATCGTGCCGTGCGTGCCCGCGATCTCGTCGCGCAGATCCATGCCACCGCGGAACGTCCAGCTCACCTCGAACTGCCCCATCGCGCCTGACTCGAACCGCACGAGCGCGATCGCGTTGTCTTCCGCTTCCACGGGATGGACGAGCGTGTCGGCCCAGCACATCACCTCGATCGGTCGGTTTCCCTTGCCGACGAAGCTGCGGATGATTTCGATGCAGTGGCAGCCGAGGTCGATGATCGCGCCGCCACCGGTAAGGCGGTGGTCCCAGAACCACGCGGCGTGCGGACCGGGATGCGCCTCGCGTGCGCGCACCCACGTGACCTGTCCCACGGCGCCTTCCTGCACCGAGGCGATCGCCTTCAGCGTCTTCGGCGTGTAGCAGAGATCCTCGAGGTACCCGGCGAACACGCCCGCCTGTTCGACGGTGCGGAGCATACGCCACGCTTCCTCAGCGGTGCGGCCGAGCGGCTTGGTACACAGCACCGCCTTGCCCGCCTGCGCCGCCATCGTCACGGCCTCCTCGTGGAGGTGGTTCGGGAGGGCGACGATCACCACCGACGTGTCCGGATGCTCGATGGCCTTGCGCATGTCGGTGACGGCGTGCGGGATGCCCCACCGCCGCGCGACCTCCGCCGCGCGCGACGGCTGGCGCGAGTAGATGACGGCCACGCGATCGCGGCTCCGCTGCGCGTGCAGCGTGCGCGTGTAGAACTCGCCGATCAGGCCAGCCCCGAGCATCGTCACGGTGTGGTGCTGCATGTGACATAGCGTAACTGACCTGCACCGCGCCGCGTCCACCTGGACTACGCTTGCGCCATGTCCGAGGCCGTCTCCAGCCCGTCCCCTGCCGCTGCCGCCGCGACGCCGACCGTGCGCAACGTCGCGGTGGATGCCTATCGCGGCTTCGTGATGTTCCTGATGATGGCGGAGGTCCTGCGACTCGCGCAGGTGGCCGCGGCGTATCCGGGGAACTGGGCGATCAACGTCCTTGCGTACCACCAGTCGCACGTCGCCTGGGCGGGCGCCTCGCTGCACGACCTGATCCAGCCCTCCTTCTCGCTCCTCGTGGGCGTGGCGCTGGCGTACTCCTTCTCGCGGCGCGTCGCCACGGACGGATTCGCGAACGCGTTCACGCACGCGGTCTGGCGGTCACTGATCCTCGTCGCGCTCGGCGTCTTCCTGCGGTCGGTCGGACGGCAGCAGACCAACTTCACGTTCGAGGACACCCTGTCGCAGATCGGCCTGGGTTATCCGTTCCTGTTCCTGCTGGCCACGCAGTCCACGCGGCGGATCTGGATCGCGCTCGGCGTGATCCTCGGCGGCTACTGGCTGCTGTGGGCGCTCTATCCGGTGGCGGGGCCGTCGTACGACTTCGCGTCGGTCGGCGTGCCCGCGGACTGGGCGCACCACTATTCCGGGCTCATGGCGCACTGGAACAAGAACGCCAACGCCGGTCACGCCTTCGACACGTGGTTCTTGAACCTGTTCCCGCGCGAGCAGCCGTTCATCGCGAACCGGGGTGGCTACCTCACGCTCAGCTTCATTCCGACGCTGGGCACGATGATCCTCGGACTGCTGGCAGGTCGCCAACTGCGTGCCGCGTCACCACGCGTGCCGCTGCGGTGGCTGCTGGTGACCGGCGCGGCGCTGGTGGCGGCCGGAGTCCTGCTGCACGTCGCCGGCATCAACCCGATCGTGAAACGCATCTGGACGCCCGCGTGGACGCTCTTCAGCGGCGGGCTCTGCTACCTGCTGCTCGCCGGCTTCTCCTGGGTGATCGACGTCAGGGGCTGGCGGCGATGGGCGTTCCCGCTGGTGGTGATCGGCCTGAACTCGATCGCTGCCTACGTGATCGCGCACGTGTGGGAACACTTCATCGCCTCGTCGTTCAGGACGCACCTCGGTCAGGGCATCTTCGAGACGTTCGGCAAGGGCCCCGCCCCGTTCGTGGAAGGCGTGGCCGTGCTGGCGGTGTACTGGCTCACGCTCTACTGGATGTACCAGCGCAAGTTGTTCCTGAAGATCTGAAGCCGACGGGCGGGCTCGGAGAGCCCGGCCCGCGGGAGTGATGCGTCGCGTTACGCGCGGGCGGAGACCAGGCGCAAGGCTTCGATCGCCGCCCCGCGTGCGCCGGCCGTGTCGCCGTTCGGCATGATGCGGAGCGGGATGTCCGTCTGCTCTTCACGCTGCACGGGCATGCCCGCGCGGATCTCCGAGAGGAACCACGCCTGGAACTCGGGCGACGCCTCGATCGCACCACCGCCGACGATGAGCGCGTCGGGATCGAACACGTTCACCATCTGATCGAAGAAGAGGCCGAGGGCATGCGCCTGCGCGCGGAAGATGTCGCGGCACATCGCGTCGCCGCGTTCGGCGAGGCCACGGACGCGCCTGGCTGCGTCACGCACGTCGAGTGACGCAAGTTCGTGGCCCGGATACCTCGCGAGGAACGCCGGCAGCAGCGTGTTCCGGATGGCGGTGAGCGAACAGACGGACTCGAGATCGCCGATGCGGCCGCAGTTGCAGTGCGGGTCCACGTTCTCGAGCCCGGCGATGCGCTGCGTGGGGATCAGGACGTGACCGCACTCGCCGCCGAAGCCTGCACGTCCGGTGACCACTCTCCCGTCGACGATGACGCCACCGCCAAGTCCAGTGCCGACGATGGCGGAGACCGACGTGGCCGGCGAGCGGCCGAAGATGTTGAAGTGCCCCCACAGCGCGCCGGCGTTGCCGTCGTTGAGATAGCTGACGGGCCGCTTCAGGAGTCGCGTGAGGTTGCCGGGCAGGTCGAAGCCGGCCCACTCCGGATGGACGAAGTTGGTGGAACCCTTCGCGCTCAGCACGCCCGTCGCACTCGCGGGTCCCGGCGTGTCGAGGCCCACGGCGATGATGTCGTCCGCGGGCACGCCCACCTTCCCCGCCGCGATCGCGAGACCGTCGACGATCTGCTGGAGACAGACGTCAGGTCCCTCGACGCTGCGCGCCGGATGCTCGCAGAGATCCTCGATCAGGAAACGTCCGTCGAGGTCGATGAGCGTGTAGTTGACGGCCGTGCCGCCGAGATCGATGCCCGCGATGAGCTGCATGCGGACAAATGTAGTCCGGCAACAGGCAACGGACAACCGGGCACCGGGCACCGGGCACCGGGCACCGGAAGGACGTAGCAGCGTCGGTACAGCGGCCGCATACCTGAAGACGTCGCTGCCTGACTACTCCGTCGATCCGGTTGCCGGTTGCCCGTTGCCGGTTTGCCGGCAATCCCGTCACAACTTCGGCAGGTACCCCTTCGGGATGAACTCCAGCGCGACGACGGTGCCGGCGTGGGGTGCGGGTGACGCATTCGGACGGTAGGTGGCCACCACCGGGTCGAGGGTGGGGCGCTTGCCGCAGGAGACGGCGCCGCGCAGGTCGTCACGATACGAGATGAAATCGATCGCTTCGAACGTGTCTGCGCGCAGCGTCATGCGTGTGCCGTCGGCATCCAGGTGGATCACGACGGC
>CAYRAE010000347.1:0-4386 GCA_964422175.1 uncultured Luteitalea sp.
CGCGGATTGGGGTACAGCACGAAGAATCCGGATCCCGACAGGATGTGGAACGTCGAGAACCACGTGTTGCCGTACTGCGTGTGCGGGCCGCCGTGGATCTTCAGGACGAACGGGTACGACCGTCCTGGTACGTAACCGATCGGTTTCACGAGCCAGCCTTCGATCTCGGTGCCGTCGGCCACCTTCCACGTGAGGCGCTCGGGCGCCTGCAGGGTGACACCGGCCAGCCACGCCGCGTTGAAACGCGTCGCCTGACGCGCATCGCTGCCATCTCCAGCCGAGACGTAGAGCTCCGCCGGCGACAACGGAGAATCGAGTCGATAGGCCATCACGGCGCCGTCGCGGCTCTCCGATGCCGCGCGGATCTGGACGTCGCCCGTCGTGACCGCACGCACGCGCGGCGTACCGTCGAGCGCCACCTCGAAGACGTGTGCGTTGCCGTTGGATTCGGCGTCGAATCGCAGGCGGCGTCCATCAGGTGTCCAGCGTGGCGCGCCGGGCACGCGATCCCACGAGGCCGTGAGGTTGCGTGGCGCGCCGCGGACGCTGCCATCGGGAGCGAGCTCCACGACGATCAGATCCGTCTCGGCGCCGATGCGCGACTGCTGCAGGAACGCGATACGATCGCCACGCGGCGACACCGCGGGCGCACGCTCCGCGCCGGGATTGGTGGTGAGCCGGCGCGGCTCGCCACCGGTCCGGCTCACGGCGAACAGGTCGCTCGTGAGCTCGGCGTTACGCTCGTTGTCCTGCTGATCGTCGCCCGTGAAGATCAGCGTCTCGTTGTCGGGCAACCACTCGATCTGCGACGGCGCGAACGCCAGACGCGTGATCTGTACGGCCGCACCGCCAGCGGCTGGCGCGACGAAGATCTGCGCGATGTCGCGCGTCGAGTAGTGCGGCATCCAGGGGAGCGTGCCGTTGGACTTGTAGCGCGTGGACGTCACCACGCGGCCATCGAAGCGCTTCGCGTCGAGCGTCCTGGAGACCGCGTCAGGCGCGATCCACCCTTCGCGCTCCTCCTTCTTGTCGGCCACGCCATCGCCGTCCTTGTCGCGCATCGGCGGCTTGACGTACGCGATCCACTTGCCGTCGGGCGACCACACGGGCTCGGCGGCGACACCCTCGATGTGGAACGCCTCGCCGCCCGATCCGCCGACGCGCGCGAACCACGCCGTGTTCTCGTCCTTGTCGCGTCGCGACGTGAAGGCCAGGAGCGCACCGTCGGGACTCCAGCGCGGGTTCGTCGAGTTCTCCGTGGGAGACGTGAACCGGTACGCGTCGCCACTCGGCCGCCCCTGCGCGAGTGGCTGCAGCCAGATCTCGCGATGGCGCGCGTTGTCCTTCTCGACGATCGTCATCACGGTGAACGCGACCATGTCGCCCTGCGGGCGAACGGCGACGTCCTCGACCGTCACTTCCTTGTAGTAGTCGGCAGGCGCCAGCCCACGCGGCTGCGCGTGGACCACCGCGCCGACGAGCACCACCCACACCGCCACCTGTCCCACCCGTCGCCACGCCGGCTGCATCATGCCCGTCTCCGCCTCGTCTCTCATCCTGCCCGGTCCGGCCTCTGACGAAGAGGCCTCAGCCCCTGGCACCCGTGCGGGTCGGGCCCGGAGGGCCGACCCTACCTGTCGCAGCAGTAGGTAGGGCCGGCTCTCCTAACCCGGCCCTTACGCATCCGTGTGCGCGTCGCCCGAAATCCAGGGGCACCCTACACGTGGTACTCCGCGTTCCATGCGACGACGTGAACGCCGGCAGCGTCGAGTGCCGCGCGGGTCCGCGTCGCCAGTGCCAGCGCGCCAGACGTATCGCCGTGCACGCACAGCGTCTCGATCGGCAGCGCGAGCGCGCGGCCCGTGCGCGCCGTGACGACGCCCGTGCGTGCCCAGTCGACGGCCCTCGCGCACGCCACCTCCGCGTCGTGCAGCACGGCCCCCGGCACGCCTCGCGGCACCAGCGTGCCATCGTCTTCGTACGCGCGGTCGAGGAATCCCTCGTATATCACACGGTGCGACGCGGCGGCGCCTGCGAGCGCCGATCCGTGCGGCGCATACAACGCCAGGGTGGGATCGACGCTGTCGATACCGGCGACGATGGCCGCGGCGACATCGCTGTCGCGCCACGCGACGTTGTAGAGCGCGCCGTGCGGCTTGACGTGGCGCACCACGCCACCCTCGCGCCCCGCGCAGTCACACAGCACGCGGACCTGCTCGGCCACGCATGCGGCAATCGCGCCGGTCGACATCGCCATCGCGTGCCTGCCGAAGCCGTCGCGATCCGGATACGACGGGTGCGCGCCAATCGTGACGCCCCGCCGCACGGCGTCCGCGATGGTGCCGCGCATGCTGTCCTCGTCGCCCGCATGTCCGCCGCAGGCCACGTTGACCGACGTCACCACGCGCAACAGGGCGAGCGCTGCTTCGTCGGGCGGACCGTCGAACTCGCCGAGATCCGCGTTGATGTCGAGACGGGAGATCACGCGTCCTCGCTCGGGCAGGCAGAGAGGAGGACGAGAGGAAACGGGCAGAGGCCGCGCAGAATTGCGCAGCCCCTGCTGCCGACGACCTGGCTCCCCAGCACTGTGGCATCGTGCCACAAACAGACCGCCGACGCCCTCCAATGGAGCAACCGGCATGCCAGCATGAAATCGGCCTGAATTCCGCGATTCGGCGACGTTCCACGGCTCGCCACGACGCCTCGATCACGAATATGGCATCGCGATCACGAATGTGACGACGGGCTGTCGAACGGGCGGCAGGGAGACGGTGGCGGTATAGTGCGCGCCATGTGTGTTTCCAGACTTCGCCACTGGGCGCTCGTCATCGGCTTCGCTCTGCTGGCCGGCGCGCTCCCTCACGCCCAGCCCGCCTCCGTCCCCCGCGAGACGTTCGACGCGGATTTCGCCAGCAGCATCCGCGAGTGGACGACGTCGCCGGAGTTCCTGAGTCCACTCGTCGATCAGCTGCCGATCGTGAAGGGCATCCCGACGCCGAAGGACGTGCTCGGGTACCACGTGGGGACACCGAAGCGCCTGACGAAGACGGACGCCGCCCTCGCCTACTATCGCGCCCTCGAGAAGGCGTCCCCGCGGATCCGCGTCACGACGATCGGCACCACCGACGAGGGTCGGGACGTGACGGTGGTCTACGTGGCCAGCGAGTCGACGATGAAGCAGCTCGACGCGCACATCGCGAGCCTCGGGCGCCTGGCCGATCCGCGTGGGCTGTCGGACGACGAGGCCAAGCGACTCATCGCCACGACACCGCCGATGTACCACCTCATGGCGGGCCTCCACAGCGGCGAGACGGGACCGCCCGAGATGCTGATGGAGCTGGCGTATCGCCTCGTGGCGAGCGAAGCGCCGCTGTTCAGGCAGATCCGCGATCGCGTGATCGTCAGCTTCACGCCGGCCAGTGACCCGGACGGACGCGACCGCTACATCGACTGGTACCGGCAGCACATGGTGGACATCACCGAGGAGAAGGACCGCATCTACGGGCCGCCATACTGGGGGAAGTACATCTTCCACGACAACAATCGCGACATCAATTACTCGCAGGTCACGATGCGCGCGCACCTCGAGTGGTACCTGAAGACGCACCCGCCGGTGATGCACGACCTGCACGAGTCGGTGCCCTTCCTGTACACGTTCTCGGGCCAGGCGCCGCACAATCCGAACCTCGATCCGATCGTGTACGGCGAGCTGCCGATGTTTGCCAACTTCGAGATGGCGCAGCTCACCAAGTACGGCATGCCAGGCGTGTGGACGCACGGGTTCGTGGACATGTGGTCGCCGGGCTATCTCGCGTTCATGTCGTCGAACCACAACGGACTCGTCCGCATGTACGAGACGTTCGGCAACGGCGGCGCGACGACGATGAAGCGGCGCGTGGCACCGCCGCAGGGTGCCGGCCAGACCAGCCGCGAATGGTATCGCCCGCTGCCGCCCTACCGCGAAGTCGTGTGGTCCATGCGCAACAACACGAACTACATGCAGACCGCCGTCCTCTCGGCGCTGCAGTACGCGGCGGCGTTCCCCGAGGTGATCGTCGAGAACTTCTACCGCAAGAGCCGTAACAGCCTCGAGTCGGGGCGCACCGACGCGCCGTTCGCCTTCATCGTGCCCGCGGGTCAGAAGGATCCCACGCGCGTCGAGCTGCTGCTCACGCTGCTCCGGCGACAGGGCATCGAGATCTCGGCGCTCACCAGCGACGTCACGCTCTCGGACGGCACGTATAAGGCGGGCTCGTTCGTGGTGCGACGCGACCAGCCGTACGGCCGCCTCGTCAAGACGCTGCTCGAGAAGCAGACGTTCCCCGACCCGTCGCTGCGCACCTACGACGACACGGGCTGGACGATGGGGCTGATGCTGCAGGTGGA
>CAYRAE010000348.1:0-965 GCA_964422175.1 uncultured Luteitalea sp.
TGTGCGGGTCTTGGTCATGGTCGTGGGCGCGGCCAGGGGCGCCGGGACAGCCGGGGCCGGCGGCCGCATCGCCCAAGGATAGATCGCGTCAGCGGCGCCACGCGCGCAGTTCGTCGACGGACCAGAACCACACGCGCGTCGGTTCGGCGGGGCGGAGACGGATGTGACGGGAACGATTGGGGGGCAGAGGTACGTCGATGCCCGGTCGCCGCGGCTCGCGCGCCATGCTTGTGCCGATCGCCACCAGCACGCCCGTCACGTCCACGTCGTGGAGCGACGTCCATGACACGCCATCGTCGGAGCGTTCGATGACCAGCCCCCTGGGATAGTCGCCCAGACTCCGCGGCCCGACGTCGAGACGGAGATGGGAGACGTCGACGGGCTCGGGGAACGAGAGGGTGACCCACTCGCCGCTCCCTTGCGGAGCACGATTCGACCAGCGCGTTCTCGTATCGCCGTCGACCATCATCGCGACATCGTCATGGAACATCGGCACCGTGACGGTGAAGTCGCCCGGCGTGAGGACGGTCCCTCGCGCGGCGGGCAGCGACGGCGGCACATGGAGCGGCGATTTCAGCTCCGCAACGAGCGTCGAGCCGAACCGCCGCGTCCGCGCGACATGGACCACGTCGCGGGCAATCGCCGCGGCCACACCCGCGCCGCCCTCGGGATACTCGTAGAGCGACGGATGGACCACGATCCAGCGAATGCCGACCGCGCGCGCCATCGCGAGCGCCGCATCGATGCGCGCCACTTCCGTGAAGGGCGGGCCGCCGACGAAATCCTGCATGACGGACCCGTATCCGCTGTAGCCATTGACGATGCGATGGCCGTGCGTGAGGGTGCGGTACAGGTGCCGCGTCGCAAGCCCGCTGTCGCCCACGGGAAGTTCGATCATCGGGCCGCGAGCCTGCGTGGCCAGCCATGCGTATGCCGGCTCGTCCTCCCGCATGTCTGCCGTCGGA
>CAYRAE010000348.1:975-2572 GCA_964422175.1 uncultured Luteitalea sp.
CTGCCGACGGAAACGCCTGGACGTCCTGTGGTCCTCCGTACCCCTCCAGCGCGACGAGCACCGTCGCGATCGCCACGAACGTGCGTCGCGCCATCGCGCCGGCGTTCCGAGTCAGATGCGCGAATCCGAAGGCCGCAAGGACCGCGAGGCCAAGGTGTACGACGATGGCAAGACGCGCGGGCGCACGCAGGCCATCGAGTCCAGGCACGATGGCCGTCAACCACCCGTATGGACCTGTCACGGGAAGTGACCACCCGAAGAACGTGGGCCGCGGACCGAACGAGAGCAGCAGCGCCACGACGATGATCGCGGCATACAGCAGGACGTACGAGCGCTGCTCCTGCGACATCGATGCTCGCGTTCCGCGCCAGCGCCACGCGCCGACAACCGCGACGGCCGCGAGAAGGACCACGAGCACTCCGGGGAACAACGCGAGATCGTCCCGGCCGGCTGGCAGCATGCGTCCCCACACGACCAGCCTCGACGAGATGCTCGCGTACGCTTCCGGCGTGGCCGAGTACGCGACGATGTCGGCCAGCGTGCGTGTGAAGCCCTGCTCACGCCTGACGCGCATGTACGCCACGGCCACCGGCGCCACGGCGACGAGAATTGCCACCGATGCGACAGCAAGTCCCACGACACGGCGACGCCAATCAGCCGGTGCGTCCGCGAGTCCGTGGGCGACGACAAGCGCGGCGGCGATCGCGGTGAAGTAGAGGAAGTAGCCGTTCGAGAGTCCCTGCAGCGCGAACGCGGCGGCAAACAGCGCCAGCGGTGCCGGCGACGGCCGGCGCATGTATCGGTGCAGCGCGTACAGCGCGATCGGCATCCATCCCGAGACCAGCACCTGGAGGTGGTATGCCTGCGCGAGTCGATACGGCGAACACGCGGCGGCAACACCAGCCAGCCACGCGGCGTCGGTCCTGCCTGTCAACTCGCGCGCGAGCAGGAAGACGCCGAGGCCGGCAAACGCCGTCGACGCGATGGTCGCGACGTTGTAGACGAGGATCGGATTTCCCGTGAGCCACTGCCACGGTGCCGTGAACACGGCGATGCCGAGCAGGTGCTCCGAGTAGGCGACGACATCGGGGTACGGATAGAAGAAGAGGCCGGTCCAGTAATCGCGAAAGCCGTGCAGGAGGCTCTGCGCGTCCCAGGCCAGAATCCACGCGTTCAGCAGCGGATCGCCGAACGGGGCCGCCACGGTTGTCGTGGCCGCCCGCATCGGCAACGGCCACCACCAGACGATCGCGATCGCGGCATACGCCGCGACGGCAAGTGCCGGATCGCGCCACGACGGCCGCGGCATCGGCTACTTGATTGGCGAATAGTCGATGGCGTCCATGTACACCGAGTCGACCTTCTCCACGATCTTGCCGTTCGCTTCCGACGCCGTCCGCACCTTCACCCAGTCGGGGTCCGCGCCGAACGCCGCCCAGTTCTTCTTCGCCTGCTCGCGACTCGCGTGCGAGATCACGTAAATGAGCGTGTTGCCGTGTGCCGGGTCGTCCTGCGGTACCCAGTAGCCCACGTGCGTCATGCCGTGCTTCTCGAACAGGCGCAGGGTGTGATCGCGGAAGCGCGTGTTGAGATCGCC
>CAYRAE010000348.1:2672-4372 GCA_964422175.1 uncultured Luteitalea sp.
GTCGGGCAGGTGGAGGTTGGTGCGATTGAGCAGGTTGAACACCTCGAACCGCAGCTCGAGGTTCCGCGCCCCGCCGAGCGCCAGCCGGCGCGACAGGACCGCGTCGATGGTGGCCGAGCCGGGGCCGCTCAGGATGTTGCGCCCCGCGTTGCCATACGAGTACTGCGGCGCGATGACGAACGAACGGCCCTCGTAGGTGACCACCGTGGCACCGGCTGGAGGTGTCGTGCCCGTGACCTCGTTCGGCCTGTCGTACGCGAACGTGCCACCGCCGGTGTTGCCGCTGTTGCTGTTGTCGTAGCTCACGCGCGGCGTGAACGGGCGCCCCGACTGCAGCGCGACGACGCCGGCGACCTGCCAGCCGCGGCCGAGCGCGCCAGCCCCCATGTTCGGGAGGAGATACGACCCGCTGAACACGAGACGATGGCGGACGTCGAAGTCGGAGAGCCCCCACTCCGCGGCGATGTTGCGGCTGTCCTGCGGCGTGTTGTCGTTGCCGTCGGTGGCGAGGAACGCCGACTGATCGTCCATCGACTTGGACCACGTATACGCCCCGCGGAACGTGAAGCGGCTGCCCGCGCGACGCACGGCGCCCACCTGCAGCGCGTGATAGTCGGACGAGGCGCCCGATTCGACCATCAGGATGTCGCCGTACTCGGGCATGGGACGTCGCGCCGCGGCGTCGCCGGGACCGGGCACGGCCTGGTTGATGTTGCGCTTGCGTACCAGCGCGCGTCCGAACGATCCCACATACCGCGCGTCGAACGTCGTCTTCGCGATGGCGTGCTCGACGCCGAGGCTGACCTGGTGTGCGTACGCCGTCCGCATCGACTGATCGAGCGAGTTGTACGTGGGCTGGGTGCCGATGGCCTGTCCCGGGAACGGATCGGCGAGCGTGAGCAGGCGCGTCTGCGACGGGAAGTACAGGCCGATGCCGAAGTACGGCGGGTTGAAGTACAACGCCGACGTCTCGATGAGCGTGCCGATGTTGTAGAAGATGCCGTACCCGCCCTGGAGCAGCGTGGTCCCCCTGCCCGTGATGTCGTAGTTGAAGCCCACGCGCGGCGCGATGTTGTTGTGGTCCGACGCGATGCCCGAGCGCGGGATGCCATCCGTGCCGACCTGCACGATCCGGTTCGTGGCGCGATCGAAGATCCGCATGCGATCGTCGGCGTCGACGGGGGGCGCGTTGAACTCGTACCGCAGGCCGGCGTTGAGCGTCAGGCGCGAGGAGAGACGCCAGTCGTCCTGCACGAACGCGTTGAAGGACCACGTCCGCAGCTTCTGCGCGTTGTCGTTGGTGCCGAGCAGCGACAGCGTCGGATACCCGAGCAGCAGGTCGGCGAGCGGCGATCCGGTGATCGCCCCGGCGAACGTGATCTGGCCGCGCGCGAACAGGTGGTTCAGGCCGTCCGACTGGTAGTGCCTGAACTCGCCGCCGGTCTTGACGTGATGACTGCCGATCTGCGCCGTGAGCGTGTCGGCCAGGTGGATGGTGCGCGTGCTGCGGAGCACGGGCAGGTTCGGATCGTCGCCGAGCGTCTCGTAGCCGCTCACGACGAGCGCCGGATAGCCGAGGTCGACGCCACCAATCGACGGCCCCCTGATGCCAAGCGCGGCGAACGCGTCGGTGCCGGCATTGGTCGGCACGCTGTCGCGCTTCAACGCGTTCACGCCGACGCGCACTTCGTTGACCACGC
>CAYRAE010000349.1:0-4371 GCA_964422175.1 uncultured Luteitalea sp.
GGATTGCTGCGAATCCAGTCGCCGAGGATGGGGATGACCGGCGGCTGGATATCGGTGATGCGGCGCGGCAGAGGCACGCGCCCATTCTAGAAGCGGAACGTCACGCCTGCCGTCGCGCGCCAGAACTTGAAGTCTCCCAGCCTGAAATCGCGCGGTTCGGGGAAGTCGTCGTCGAGGTCCGTGTTGTCGAGGCTGCGGAACTGTCGCACGTCGCCGCGGATGCCGATCCTGTCGGACACGAACACCATCACGCCCCCGCCGTAGTTGACGCCGATGTCGTTGCGATTGAGATCGTCGAAGAAGTCGAGCAGACCGAGCTCGGCGCGCATCAGGCCGAGGCCGACCGTCGCGTACGGGCGCACCTTCCCCAGCGGTACGCCGACGAGCAGGTTGCCCATCACCGTCGTCACGTTTCCGTTGCTGTCGAGTTCGCCGAAGTCATCCTCGTCCTCGAAGAAGTTCGGCGCGTAGCCGACGTCGAGTTCGAAGCCGACGATGCGGCCGGTGACGCCGAACGACCCGCCGTACACCGTGCGGTTCTCGTCGGTCGGCGTGTTGGTGATGACGCCGATGAACGGCGTGATGATTCCGCCCGTCGTTTGCGCCGCCGCCGGAGTGGTGAACACCGCCGCGGCGGTTGCGAGGATGAAAGAAGTCAGTATGGACTTATGCATGATGAAGCCTCCTTGTCGGCCATCGGCCATCGGCCATCGGCCGTCGGCCTTCGAGCGCTGGTATCGGCATCAGAAGCGGAGGGTGAGTCCGCCGGTGACGCGCCAGAAATCGAAGTCGGGTAACGGCAGGGCGATGTCGAACAGATCCGCGGCACCTTTCAGCGTCAGGTCGCCCACGGACCTGAAGTACCGCACGTCGCCGCGAATGCCGATCGATTTCGACGGGAAGACATAGATCCCGCCGCCGTAATTCATGCCGAACGTCCTGCCGCTGATGCTCAGTGCGGGCCCGAGCCCCGGCACGTCAGCGCTGCCCGTCGCCCTGATCACGCCGAGGCCCGCCGATGCATACGGCTGCAGCGGACCCGTGGGGACGCGCGCGACGATGTTGACCATGCCCGTCGTGAGGTGGGCATTCAGGTCGATTGGCGTGCCACGCAGCGACGCTTCCGCGAGTGACGTGCGTGCCAGTTCGCCTTCGAAGCCGATCAGGCCTCCGAGCGAGAGCGCCGCACCGTACGTGATCTTCTTCGTGTTCTCGTCGACGAAGCTCACGCCGGCGAACGGCGTCAGCAGGATGTCGGCCGCGGCGGCGCGTGGCATCGCCACGCACAGCAGAGCGCCGACCACGAGGGTCAGGACACGTCGCATCGACTCATCTCCATTGCAAAACGTGCGCCGGCCGTACGGCCGAGCGTCACTGGCGCGCGGCGTGCGCGCGGATAAGGTCCCACGCCATCGAAAGATGGGCCTCGGTGGTGCGGGCATGGCCTACGGCCAGGCGCAGGGCATACGCGCCGCGGAGCCTGGTATGCGAGAGGAAAATCTGCCCCTCTGCATTCAATTCATTCAGTACGCGTTCATTGAGGACATCCAGCGCGGCCGCGTCACCGGCCAGCGCGGCTGGTCGCGCACGGAAGCACACGACGCTCATCGGTACGGGTGCCAGACGTTCGAACGCGGGATCGGCATCCACCCACCCGGCGAAGACGCGGGCGAGCCGCAGATGCTCGGCGATGCGCGCTCGCATCCCTTCCGCCCCGAAGTACCGCAACACGAACCACAGCTTGAGCGCCCTGAATCGACGGCCGAGCTGCACGCCCGTGTCCATCAGGTTGCGGACTTCCGGCGCCTCGCTCGTCTTCAGGTACTCGGGCACCAGCGCGAACGCCTCGCGGAGCGCGTCCATGTCCCGGCAGAAGAGCACGCTCAGATCGAACGGCGTCAGCATCCATTTGTGTGGGTTGACGACGAGCGAGTCGGCGCGGTCGGCGCCAGCCAGCACCCACGCCATGTCCGGGACGAGTGCTGCCGCGCCGCCATACGCCGCGTCGACGTGCAGCCACACGCCCTCGCGTTGGCAGACGTCGGCGATCGTCGGCACGGGGTCCACGCTCGTCGTCGACGTCGTGCCCGTCGTGGCCACGACGGCGAGCGGATGCCGTCCGGCCGCGCGATCGGCGGCGATGGCCGCGTCGAGCGCATCGACGTCCATGCGGAACGCCTCGTCCGACGGGATCTTTACGACGGCGTCGTGGCCGAGGCCGAGGAGGATGACGGCCTTCTCGACGGAGGAGTGCGTCTGGTCGGAACAGTACACACGCAGCCCAGGTGCATCGTCACGGCCAGCCAGGCCCGTACGGCGGACGCCGCGCAGCGCGCGTTCGCGCGCCGCGGCAAGGGCGTGCAGCGTGGAGATCGACGCCGTGTCGTAGATGACGCCCTCGAACGTTGCCGGCAGTCCCATCAACTGGCGCAGCCAGCCGAGCGTGACGGCCTCGAGCTCGGTCGCGACGGGCGACGTGCGCCACAGCATCGCCTGTTGATTGAGCGCCGCCGAGAGGAAGTCGGCCAGCACGCCGGGACCGCTGGCGCAGATCGAGAAGTACGCGAAGAACGTGGGGCTGTTCCAGTGCGTGAGTCCGGGGACGATCACGCGATCGATGTCGGCGAGGATCGCGCCGATCGACTCGCCGTGGTCGGGTGCCGCAGGCGGCACGCTGTGCGCGATGGCGCCGGGTTCGACCTGCGCCATCACCGGGTATCGCTCGGCGTGCTGGAGGTAATCGGCGATCCATTCGACGAGTGCGTGGCCCGCCGCGCGGAATTCGTCGGCAGGCATGTCGCCCAGCGGGCCCGCCGTACGCGGGATGTCGGGGAATGCGTGCCGTGCGCCTGTGTCAGGCTCGTGCATCGAGGAAGCGCTGCACGAAGTCCAGCATCACGGGACTCTTGAGGCCGATCCGCTGGCCCTCGGCGATGGCGTCCTCACGCGTCCAGCCGTCCTGCACCACACGCTTGATGGCCCACACGGCACCCACGCGGTTGGCCGACGCACAGTGGATGTACACGGGCTGGTTGGCCGTGTCGCCGACGATGGCGAGGAATTGCTCGGCGGTCTCGAAGGTCGGCGCATTCGGGTCCATCGGGAGATGGAAGTATCCGAGTCCGGCATCGTGCGCCGCCTGAGCTTCGTCTGCCACGCCCGGTTCCTGAGCCAGGCGCAGGTTGATGACGGATACGAAGCCCATGCCAGGGAGCGTGGCGATCGCCTCTTTCGGCGTGTCGCCGGCGCAGGCTACTGTCGCGTCCACTTGCGTGAAGTTCACGATGCCGGCAGTCATCCCCGCAGTATAGCGCCGCTGTCAGCGCTCGACGTGCGTGGTCACGGCGTCGGCCAGGCGGACGGTGAGCGACTGCCCGGCACGAATCACCGCCGGCTGGAGGTCGTCTGTCATCGCCCAGCCCGCACCGCTGCCCGCACCGGTCGCCGCGCCGATTGCGGCGCCCTTGCCGCCGCCGAGGATGGCGCCGAGCACCGCGCCTCCGATGGCTGCCCCGCCAATCTTCTTCGCGCTGCGGCCCGCGGGTGAGTCGCCATCGCGGTAGACGATCTCCGTGGGTATCGAGACCTCGGTGCCATCGAGCAGCACGAGCGTATGGAAGCGGAGCCCGAGGCGTGCGCGTTCCTTCACGCGCCCGCCTTCTTCCACGAGCACGACGTGCCCGATGAGGCGTGCGCCCCGGGGTACCACCACGTCGCCGGCGACGAGCAGGTCGCGTGTGACGCGTGCACGCACGCGGTCCTCGACGCGAGCGGAATCGGTCGAGACCGTCTGCTCCATCTGGATGCCGATCACGGCGTTGGCGGGAATCGTAATCGGTTCGTACCGCCGCACGGGCTCCGGCGCCCGCGTGGCTTCAGCGACTGGCGCCGACGAGGGAATGGGCGACTGGTCGATCGACTCCCCACCGCCGGAACGCTCCGCGTCGGCCGCGTGTTCAATATGTGATGGCGTCGTCGTCGCTGTGGGAAGCGCCGACGGTGCGACGGATGGCGGCGTGCTGCGCGGCATCTCCATCGGGGGAGGTGCCACCGGCGGCGTTGGCGTCCGGCGGGTGACACTTGCGACTGGCGTCGGCCGGCCAGCGGCGTTGTTCACGGGCGCGATGGCATCCGAAGCAGGGGCCTGCGAGGCCGCGCTGGTGCGGGGTCCTGCGGTGTTGGACGTCGCTGCCGCGGCTGCTGCAGGCTCGCGTCCCGGCGCGTCACTCGTGCTGACAGGCGCGCTCGCGACAGCGGGCGTCACCTGTCGCACGGCCAGGTAGCCGCCGATGCCGGCGGCAGCGAGGCAGCCGAGCACGAGAGCCGAGGCGGGGAGGGCGCGCTGGTCCATGTTCGTGACTCTGGCCGGAT
>CAYRAE010000350.1:0-4369 GCA_964422175.1 uncultured Luteitalea sp.
AAGGGCTCCCGCCGGACCAATATGCGCTTCGGGTATTTGGCCTTGACCCGTACGACATCAAGGACCGGGCGAGCCTGAACCATCACATGGGTTCTCTGGCGCAGCATCGCGAGTGCTACTACATCAGTTGCTGGCATCTGTTCCGCCAGGAGCAGCTCGGCATGTGGGAGCAATACGGCCATGACGGCGTGGCGGTCTGTTCACGGTATGAATTGCTAAAGGCGGCGCTCGACGGCCTGCTCGACGAAGCGTCCCTCGGTCTGGTGCGGTACGGGACCGATCATCTGGAAAACACGTTCAACACGATCCAATTCATCACGACCAAGCAGCCCGTGTACGCACCGGAGTGCGAGGTGCGCGCGTGGCTGACGGTTTACAATCCGTTGGCCGGCGGCAACCGGCATTTCGACCTGGACAACTTTCCCCATCCCCGACCCCTTAACCTCAATCCGCGCCATTCATGGGTGCCGGATTCCAAACGGCGGCGCATCGACCTGCGCTCCCTGATAACGGATGTCGTCGTGTCACCGTGGGCCGAGGCCGACGCGGTCGAGGACATTGAAATATGGGTAAAGGCCAAAGGTTTCCCTGCCTCCAGCACGCCGTCCGCGCTGAGGGGAAACCACACGCCCACCCTTGAAGAGTTCAGGCGCGCACGCCGCCTGACCGGTGGCGGCACGCATGAGCCTGCGACCGCCGACGAAGTCCCGGCAACCGGGGCAGACCTTGACCGCCTTTACGACGTTCTCTCCGGCCTCACGCCTTCGCGCGTGAGATGGTTGTATCGTCAACGCTGGGAGACATGTCGCCTGAATCCGGGCCAGCTTCCTCTTGTGAGTGACTTGCAGTACTTGCAGACGACATTGAAGGTGCTCGATGACTGGCGGCGTCAGGGCATCGACGTGGGATGACGGCCAGACAGGCCGCTCGCAGAGTTCATCGCAATGGGTAGTTTGCGGGCAACTCGCTGCGGGGACGAGCGGCTATTCGTTTCCGATGTCGATGCCGTAACTGACCAGGAATGTCTTCTTGAAGTTGGCCCGCAAAGGGCTATTCGTGGGTTTCAGTTCCTTGATGAATGTCTTGAACGCTGCGATGACTTCATCGGCAAACGGTCCAGGGTTCAGGTTCACCGTGGGGCATGGCTGGCCGGTGTCGGCATAGGTCGTGTAGCCGGCAGGCACGAGCTCGAGAACGCCTGGCACGGCATCGAGCCGGCCATAGAGCAGAACGTGCGCCTCGTGCAGGATGCCGCAGCGGAAACCATTCCACAGCACGTCCGCGAAATCGACGGCCCGAAGTTCCTTGCCTTTGGTCTCATCCCACACGCGTATCGGCGTCGGAAACTTGCCGCCGTGAGACGGCAGCCGCTTTCGGACGAACTCCTTGAAGGCCCTACCCGTGCTGCGCTCGATGCCGGCGTGGTACTGGCTGAGCGCATCGACCAGGACGCAGGACAGAGGACGACCGCGAAGCCGTTAGGCGGGGTCTTCTTCCTGAGATGTTTGATGGGCGTGACATACCACCAGTGAATCTGCTGCTCGAATCGTCTGATGACGTCAGACCAGTCGTTCCAGTGGATCTGGTGGTACCAGACGTTCTTCGTGAACAGCCTGGCTTTCTTGACGGGCTTGTATCTCACCGGCATGGCCACTTCTCTCCGATCGGTAGTCTCCGGGCGAACCCTCGCGGGCCGGGCTCTATGCGCTGCGCTGCGCAGGCTTACCGCGCCCGCCGGTCGCGGCGGCCCTGCGGTGACGTCCCTTTCGCAGACTGGTCACTCGTCGGGCATGAGCGAATCGACCGGCGGCGACTGCGCGTTCGTCACGGCGCCCGCAAAATACGCCTCGACGCCGCCGCCGCTCTGGCCGAAGGCCGGGGCGACGGTCCCAAAATCGACGTGGGTACCGGCTGGAGCGACGATTTCGTAGTGGTGCGATGCCGGCAGGTTCACCGGCAGCGCGAACCGTCCGACGGCGACGAAACCGGTCTGCACGAACGGAACTTCAGAGGCCGGCGCCGCATAGGTGCCCGGCAGGAAGTCTCCCGTCACGGGATCGATGCGCGGATCCGGCTTGAAGGCGGAGAAGCGGTGAAAGGTCCGGTCGCTCGGCAGCTTCAGGTGCTTGACCAGGCTGCTCGGCAGCGCGGTCACTATACCCGCGGCGGCCGTGGCAGCGGGCGCTGCCGGCAGCGTGCCGATCCGGGAGCCGAGGAGCCCGTGGATTCGCGGCGATGGCGCGGCGATGATGGTCCGGGCGATCTCGCTCTTCAGAAGCTCCACGATCTTCAATCCGTTCCTGAGAATGGTCGCGGGGTCGTCGCCCGGCTCAAGCGCGATTGTCGACAAATCATAGGCGCGCTCGGTATTGAAGACGAGCAGCGGCGCCACCCGGCCCCAGAACGACGCCTCCACCAGCTGAAACCCCATGCCGGTCTCCGGCAGGGCCTTGAGCGCCGCGACCGCGTCCTCGTCCAGGTTCCACATTTCCTTCACCTTCATCGCCACTCACCGTGCCCGATCATCCGCGCCTTGCGCACCAGAACACAAGATCCCGTTGGCGACAATCCGGGATGGTTCGATGGCGCCCGCTACAGAGCGCATGCGCGCGCATGTAGCCGTGAATCACTGGCGGAATTAACCAGCCGCTAACCGGCATTCGGTAGCCTTGGGAATAGACCGGCGCGATGGGCGAACTCCACTGGGGCTGTCCGACCAGCGGGCGCTGAAGTGGCGCTTTGGTGCGCCGTCGTCGAGATGGCCTGACGCTGCGCCGGCGGAGGTCGTCGGCGGCCGCTTGAGGGCAGCGGGTTCGAGGACGATCCTACGGAACCCTGCGGCTCGCCCGGCGAAGACGGGTCACTGAGCCCTGATCGAGCTTGAGGAGCGGCTCTTGCCCCGACAGTGTAGCGGGATCGAGATCGTCTCGAGACTGGAACACCACGAGCGACTTGCCACCGCGTCGTCGAGCGCTCGGATAGACGATCCCATCCAGCGGAGAGCCGTCCAGCGCTGCGACCTCTTTTCGAAAGTGCTCCGTCAGGATCTGCGTCGGCACGTACTCGATGTGTTCACCGCCATCGTGTACAACCGGTGCGCTGATCGATTTCACGAACTCGCGCAGAAACAGAAGCGCTCCGCGCCATTCCCGCGACGCTGCGAAGAGGCTTGGCACAGGCGGCAGCTCGGAAAGGTCTAGGACCTGTAGCGACCTCGCGCATTGCCAGGCCCCTGCGGTCAGAATCCATTCGCGTCCCGCCGGCATGCTCCCGCTGGCTTCGGCGACTGCGGTTGCCCTCTCGAATGCGCCATAAAAGACACTCACGCCTGCTGCGCTCATGCGGTTGGTTGGCGCCTTGTCGCTCGGTGGTGGTCCGAGGGTCTCCCGATTGGTGCATTCTTCGCTGCGCTTGTGCGCCCTGACCCTGTAGATGACGCGGTCGGCCGGTAGCGTCCGGATCATGCCCGACTCCTGAACGATGTCCGCCAGTTCCTCGAGCATCGCCGAAACCGAGATCGTGTCGTGATCCTCCTCTTCCGGCTCCCCGCCGGGTCCGTGCTCCGCCTCGTGCTTGACGGCTTCGCAGAA
Organism: uncultured Luteitalea sp.; assembly: GCA_964422175.1. Taxonomy (GTDB): domain Bacteria; phylum Acidobacteriota; class Vicinamibacteria; order Vicinamibacterales; family Vicinamibacteraceae; genus Luteitalea. The sequence continues at coordinate 3,591 of CAYRAE010000350.1, forward strand.
CTGCTCCCAACTAGCAACGTACTTCTGGACGCCGTTCAGGCTGAACATGTTGCGTTCGACCCAGATGTCGTCGTCGAAGGCTTCGGTCACGTTGTCGATGACATCGTCGCGATTGCTGATGTGGCTGATCATTGCGAACATGACCTCCCACGTGTCGTAGGTAACGCCCTGATAGCCTCCTTCGGCACTCTCGTACGGCGCCTCTTCGACAGTGCGGTTGTAGTAGTCCGCGACGGTGTTCCCGATGACCTCCATCACCTCGTCCAGCTCCGTGCTCGGCCGACGTCCGCAGAAGCTGCACGGCGATTCCTCCGTCTCGGCGTTCTTGATGACGGATTTCAGGTAAGGCTCTTTGACGCATCGCGAGCAGATCTGCTTCTCGGTGAAGCCCCAGCCCTGCTCCTCCTCCTGCATCATGCGGTCTTTGGCCCGGCCCATCGCCAGCAGTATAGGCACGGGTCGTGAACGCGTGTCAGCGCGTCGTCGCGGCTGGGCGCTCAGCCAGGTAGATCGAATCGACCCGGTCCTCTCTGGCAGGTTCAGGACGGTTCAAGTGGACGATTTAGGCAGGCCAACGGCGGCTTATACTGGAGGGCGTCGGCGGATGGTGCGATGCCCTTCGGATGTTGGCGGATCCCCGTAAGTGATCGCGGCACATTAAGGGGCCTTACACAATTCGTTACACAATTCGGGTTTGCCGGCTCAACCACTAGCCTGTAAACTGTTGATTCTAAATAAACGGAGAGATGTCCGAGTGGTTGAAGGAGCACGCTTGGAAA
>CAYRAE010000351.1:0-4359 GCA_964422175.1 uncultured Luteitalea sp.
GCCTACGGCGCGATCATGATGGTCGACGATGCGCACGCGAGCGGCGTGTTCGGGCGCAACGGCCGCGGCACCGTGGATCACTTCGGGATGCACGGCCGCGTGGACATCCAGGTGGGCACGCTCTCGAAGGCCATCGGATCGCTCGGCGGCTACGTGGCCGGCAACAGGAACCTGATCGAGTTCCTGCACCATCGCGCGCGGCCGTTCCTGTTCTCGACGTCGCATCCGCCGTCGGTGACGGCCACCTGTCTCGCGGCGCTCGACCTGCTGCTCGAGGAGCCGGAGATCATCGACCGCCTCTGGGACAACACGCGGTTCTTCAAGGCCGGACTGCAGGAGCTCGGGTTCGACACGGGCATCAGCGAGAGCCCGATCACGCCGGTGATGATCGGCGAGGGCGCCAGGGCGATGCAGTTCTCCGACCGCCTGTTCGACGAGGGCGTGTTCGCGATGGGGATCGCATTCCCGACCGTGGCGCGCGACAAGGCGCGCGTGCGCACGATCGTCTCCGCGGCGCACTCGCGCGAGGAACTCCAGTTCGCGCTCGACGTCTTTGGCAAGGTGGGCCGGGAGATGGGGATCATCTAGCCGGCAACCGGCAACCGGCAACCGGGCAATCCGCCTCCGCGCTGGGCGTTACGGCGGACAAGCCGGACGCCGGCACGAGAGACCAGGACGACGACGATCCGAGACTGTGGCGAGAAGAACGTCGAAGGACGGCACGCGCGGGTTGGGCGATCGGGCGCGTGCGCTCGTCGACGACTACACGCGCGACCTGACGGCGCGCGATCTGCAGCGTGTGTTCACGCGCGAGACGCGCGACATGCTCGCGTTCTTCACGCAGGGCACCGATCAGGCAGGGATCACGCAGCGGGATGTGCTGCGTCATCCGATCCGCCACGCGCGCCGGTTCTTCCACGCGTTCGCGATGCGGCTGACCGCCGCGCGCCGTGCGCTGTACGCCGCGGCCGTCATCTTCTTCGCGCTCGGGCTCTTCGACGGGTTCGCGCCGGATCCGGGTGAACCGATCTGGGCGTCGGGTGCCGTCAAGCTGCTGCTGGCGTTCGGGCTGCTCCACCTCGTCCTGCTGCTGGAGGTGGCCGATCGCCTGACGCTGAAGCACGAACTGAACGTCGCGCGCGACATCCAGCGCGCGATGCTGCCGGCGGGAACGCTCACGTCGGGGTCGCTCGAGGCGCACGGCGAGACGCGGCCCGCCAACACCGTCGGCGGCGACTTCTACGACATCCTCCCGCGAGCCGACGGGCAGCTGCTGCTGGTGCTCGGCGACGTGGCGGGTAAGGGCACGCCCGCGGCGCTGCTGATGGCGTTGTTCCTCGCCATGACGCGCACGCTGCTCGACGAGGCGCTCTCACCCGCGGCGCTCGCGCTGCGGCTCAACGATCAGTTGCTGCGCCACGCGCCGCGCTCGCGCTTCATCACCGCAGTCATCGCGCTGTGCGATCCGAAGACGGGTGAGGTGCGATACGTGAACGCGGGGCAGAATCCGCCGCTGGTCAGGCGCGCATCGGGCGCGCTCGAGTGGTTGGCGCCGACGGGCATGGCGCTGGGTCTCTCGCGCAAGGCCGCGTACGAGGAGGCCGTCCTCACGCTGGCGCAGGGCGATCTCCTGCTGGCCTACAGCGACGGCATCACCGAAGCCGCGTCGCCGTCGGGCGTGCCGTTCGATGACGCAGGCCTGCGCACGCTGGCGACCCACCTCGCCGGCCTGCGTGCCGGCCTCGTCGCACGCCGCGTGATCGACGAGGTCATCGCACACACGGACGATTCGGCCCTCTTCGACGACCTGACGGTTCTCGTCTGCCAGCGGACGGGATAGTCGGGAAATGCCGCAATGCCGGGAATGCCGCGATGCGGAATACGCCGGCCTCGCTTTTGCTCTCCGGACGTCGTCATTCCCGTCATTCCCGGCATCGCGGCATCGCGGCATCGCGGCATCGCGGCATCGCGGCATCGCGGCATTCGAGTAGAGTCCCCCCATGCGACTCTCATCGGCGGCTGCCCTCGTCATGCTGGGACTGGCTGGTCTGGCGCTTGCCTGCGCACCCGCGTCTGCGCCAGCGCCTGCGTCAGTCGAACCTTACGTGTTTCTGCAGCTCAGCGATCCGCAGTTCGGGATGTTCACGGCAGACAAGGACTTCGCGCAGGAGACGGTGAACTTCGAGCAGGCCGTCGCGCACGTCAACCGTCTCCGGCCGGCGTTCGTGGTGATCACGGGCGATCTGGTGAACAAGCCCGGCGACGAGGCGCAGATGCAGGAATACGACCGCATTCGCAGGACGATCGATGCGTCGATCCCCGTGTACGAGATGGCGGGCAATCACGACGTGGAGAACGCGCCCACGCCGGAGGCGCTCGCGGCGTATCGTGCGCGCTACGGGCAGGATCGCTACACGTTCCGCCACGCGAACCTGCTGGGGATCGTGCTGAACTCGTCGCTGATTCACACGCCGACGGCGGCACCGCAGGAGGCGGCCGAACAGGAGGCCTGGCTGCGCGCGCAACTCGACGCGGCGCGCACGGACGCGCCGCGCCATCTCGTCGTCTTCCAGCACCACCCGTGGTTCCTGACCTCGGCGGTTGAGGCCGACGACTACTTCAACATCCCGCTTGCGCGCCGCACGCCACTACTCGCCCTGCTGCGCGACGCCGGCGTGAAGACACTCGTGTCGGGTCACTATCATCGCAACGCCGGCGCGATCGACGGGGGGTTCGAGTCGATCGTTACCGGCGCCGTGGGAATGCCGCTCGGCGGATCGCGATCGGGCCTCCGCGCGTTCCGCGTGACGGACTCGACCATCACGCATCGCTTCTACGCGCTCGACGAGGTACCCGACGCGATCGATCCGCGCGGAACGTTCTGACGCTCCGCTACTTCTTCTTCTGCAGATTCGCGCATCGCGGGTCGTCGGGCGGCGGCGGGGGCGCCTCTTCCTTCTTGCGCCCGAATCGTCCGAGCAGGCGGCCCCCGGGGATCGCGTCGGCCACCGACGGCTTGCGCTGCTGCTGTTGCGCGAGCTGCGCGCAGTACTCCTCGTCGGACAGCTTCGGATCGGGCTTCGCGCCACCGCCACTGGTCATGGCGCCCATGTCCATCACACCGTCCTTCGACACCATGTCCATGCGCACGGACTTGTAGCTGACGCGCGCGAACCACTCCTGGTCCCACGTGACCGCCGGATCCGCGGGCCGCGCCGGGTGGATGAACGTGGCCTCGTCTCCATACGCGGTGAACATCAGCATCGAGCCGTTCTTGGTGAACTTCATCACTTCGGCCGGTACCGTGCAGTCTGTCGTCTCCGGCGGCAGCATGGCCTTCAGCTCGATCAGCCGCTTCACTTCGGCGGGCGTGAGGTGCTCCATCTGCACGAACGTCGCAGGCCGCTGCGCCGACGACCACATCACGAAGTTGGCCGACTCATCGTCCGTCTTCTCGGGTGCCATCACGCCGACCGAATACCCTGTCGCGCGTCCCGGCGCGCCCCAGCGCAGCGCGAGCGCACCCGACGGGAGCACTGACGTGGAGGTGTAGTTCACCGGCTGCATGAACGACTTGTTGTCGGGCAGCGTGAAGTCGATCTTCGTCGTGTACGTGCCCTCGATCGCGTGCTGCCCCGCCAGCGACGCACCGATCGGGAACGCCGCGTCGAGGTTGCGGTTCTTCTTGAGACGATCGCCGTTCGGCCAGTCGCCGTACGTCTTCGAGTTGGTCACGCGGGGCGTGCGCACGGCGTTGGCGCCGACGGCGGCCTGCAGGGCCTCGATCTCCGGATCATTCTCGCCGCGCATCAACTTGTCGAACGTCAGGATCACCGGCTGCCCCGGGCCGGCCTTCTCGCCGCAGCCCCAGTAGAAGGTGATCTGCCCCTTCGGCTCCTTGTAGGTCCCGGTCGTGCTCTGCCCCTTGCCCTGCTGCGGCGTCTCCAGGTAGATCGGCTGGTTCACCTGCGCGCCCGTCGGGAAGGTGTGGAAGGCCTGCGGCTCACCCGTGGGCGCGAGTGAGGTGCCCAGGCGCAGCTCGATCGTCTGGCTGGCCGATGGCAGGCCAGACATCGCCATTTTCATCATCGACCCCATCGACGGACGCCCGCCGCCCGCCATGCCGCCCATCGCCAGCATGCCGGCGCCGGTGGTCACGCCCATCCAGTACCGCGACTCGGGCGGCGTCACCTTCTGCTGCACCGGCGCCGCCTTCGACCCCGCCTTCGGCGCCTGCGCCAGACCCGACAGGCTGACCGACACCGCAATGAGAGGGACGGCCGCCACGCCGACGACCAGAGAGCTCCGCATGTTCAGTCCTTTCGTTCGAGCGAGATGCGAGCAAGTGTACCGCCCGCG
>CAYRAE010000352.1:0-4344 GCA_964422175.1 uncultured Luteitalea sp.
CGATCGTCGTCACGAAGAGCGGCGCTCTCGTGCTCACCGCGCCTGCGGCCTGACGGTCTTCCAGGCGGCGAGCACGGCCTTCTCGCGATCGGGCGACAAGCCTGCCTTGAGCACGGCCTTGCGTTCCGCGGGCCACGTGTCGACGTACGCCAGCGTGTCGCGCACGGTTTCGGCGAGGGGGCGATGCGTCAGGCCCCTGGCCATCGCCGCCTTGACGCTGACCTGACCCGCGCCGGCGTATTCGCCCTGCGGGGGCAGCCACACGGGCATGTCGCTCCACGCGCGTACGTTCTGCGCCTCCATGAAGTCGAGCGGAAGCCAGGTGAACGTGGCCTGCGAACGCGCCACCTCCCGGCACGTCTCCAGCAGGCGCCCCATCGTGAGGCTCGCCTGCGGCGCGTCGGCGTTGTAGATGCCCGTCGTGTGATTCGCCACGCACGTCACGATGAAGTTCGCGAGATCGCGCACGTCGATGCACTGCACGTAATCGCTCGCGGCATGCGGCGCAAGCACCTCGCCCCCGCGCGCGACGCGTACGGGCCAGTAGGTGAAGCGATCCGTCGTATCTCCGGGCCCGACGATGAGGCCGGGGCGGATGATGGTGGTCTTGCCGGGCATCGCCTTCTCGGCGGCCTGCTCGCACAGCACCTTCAGTCCGCCGTACGTCCCGCCCGTCACGTCCGTCACGGTGGGATCCTTCAGCGTCGCGAGCGGCGCCCGTTCGTCCATGCCGGGTTTGTCGATGGCCTCGTACGCCGAGATGGTCGAGATGAGCAGGTAGTGGCCGACGTTCGGCGCCAGCAGCGTGGCGCTGCGCGTCACGTCGGCCGGGATGTACGCAGAGGTATCGATGACGGCCTCCCACGTGCGTCCTCGGAGCGCCGAGAGGTCCGTCTTGCGATCGCCGCGGAGCTGCTCGACGTCGGGGAAGAGACCGGGGTTCGTGCGTCCGCGGTTGAACAGCGTGACGGTGTGGCCGTGTTCGCGCAGGCGGCGGACCGTGTGCGGTCCGAGGAATCCCGTACCCCCGATGATGAGCACCCTCAATGGCGGCGGCAGGAACGCTCGTGCCGGCAGCGTTGCGGCGGCCGCCGTGGCGAGGCTGGTACCGAGGAACGTGCGTCGTGTGATGGACACTGTCGCCTCCCGAGAGACGTGCGGCGCGCGACATGCACGCACCGCCTACCCTGTCACGCGCGTGGGGCGGTCGGCAACACGGCGGTGGTCAATCGCCCGTCGACCGTCACGAAGCGGTGTGCGCGGCTGACGAGGCAGCGCCCGACGTGGCCAGGTGCGCGTCGTGCGTGCGGCCGATGCGCCAGCCGAACAGCGCCCACGTCGCGGCCACGACGAGACCGATGACGGCCACCTCGCCGAGCGGCATCTGGATCGCGACGATGCCCGCCATGATCCAGCCGTTCACCAGATCGCCGCCGCGGTAGATGGCCGTGTCGATGAACGCCTTGGCCTTGTAGCGCGTCTCGCGATCCACGCGCGTGAAGAGACTCTCGCGCGCCGGAGCGATGAGCGCGAAGTTGCCCGCGCGGTGCACCACCTGGATGGCGGCCAGCAGCAGCGGTGTCGGCGACACGGTGAGCCACGCGAACCCCGCGGCCACGAGGATCGGCGACAGCATCAGCAGTGGCGTCACCCCCGCGCGCATGAGCAGCACGCGGGTCACGCACACCTGCGTGATGACGGTCAGCGCGTTCACGGCGAAGTCGATGCGCGCGAAGTACGCCGCGCGCGCGGCCGAATCGGTGAACACCCGCGCGACGACGGCGGCCTGCTGGTAGTAGAGGATGGTGTTGACGGTGACGTAGAGGAGCAGCAGACCGGCGAGCAGGCGCAGGAACGGCGAGCCGAGGACCAGGCGCGCGCCCGCGAGCACCGTCCCGCCGATGGGACGATCGACGCCGCGTCTCTCGGTGGCCCACGGCAACAGGCGCAGGATGGCGACGAGCGCGCCCGACAGCACCAGCGCGGAGATCAGCATCAGCTGCGGCACGCCGACGCGCTCGACGAGCAGCGCCGTGAGTGCGGGGCCGGCGAGCGCGCCGCACGTCCCGCCCGCGGCGATGATGCCGTACAGCCGTTTGGCCTGATCGCTCGTGAAGATGTCGGACATGAAGCTCCAGAACACCGACACGACGAACAGATTGAAGACGCTCACCCAGATGAAGAAGGCAGGTACCGCGACGGTCATGCCGACGTCTGCGCGGAACACCAGGTAGAAGCCGACCAGGCACGCGACGAAGAACCCGTAGACGACGGGGAGGAAGACGCGGCGCTGATAGCGCGAGACGAGTGCGCCGTAGACAGGCTGCACCAGCAGCATGCAGACGAACGTCCCGCTGAACAGCCACTGCAGCCTGTTGACGCCGTGCCGCACGCCCATCTCCTCGCGCAGCGGGCGGAGCAGGCCGTACGCGCAGAGGAGCGCGAAGAAGTAGAAGAAGCTCCACGCGAGCGCCGCACGCTCGTCGCGCGTCACGCCACTGAGCTGCGCGAAGCGCGACGGGGCTAGCGCTTCACGCGCCACAGGAGGACCGCTTCGCGATTGCGAATCGTGCCGAAGCAGTACCGCTTCCGGTTGCTGTACGTGTCGAGCCAGTCACGTTCGATCCAGAGGTTGGCGCCGTCGGGGTCGTCGTGCAGCCGCTGTGCCGCGCCGCCGAGGCCCTTCACCGTGCGCTGGAAGTACGGGTCGAAGAACGACAGGCCGTCGGGGTCTGCCTTGAGGGCGAGCACGTAGTGCCAGATGCTTCCGCCGATGTGGAGGTTGCAGAGGCCCACGCCCCCGGTGTTGAGGCAGGCCACGAGCTGGTTGCCGCGCTTCACGTGGACTTCCGTGCCGCGCAGGTACTCGGTCTTCAAGGCGAACTTGCCTTCGCGATAGGCGCCGAGCCACTCCGCCGTCACGCGGATCCCCCATTCATCGGTGCCGTCGCCGAGCGTGTTGCTGCGGCTCACGCCGTTGAGCGTGTACGTGTAGACGCGCTGGATCACGAGCGGCGGGATCTCGCCACGGCCGAAGAGCCTGGCGATGCCGTTCAGGAATGTGGTGGGGACGCAGTCGGCCTCGCTGAGCTGGTACCGGAACGGCACCGGGACATCAGGCTGACGCGACGCCCGCCCCGCGCGTGGCCGGAAGGGGGAGGACAACGTTCGTGAGTCTGCCATCGGCCAGCGGGTTGCGCAAGGCGATCCGAATGACGCATGCAGAATGACGTGCCGAATGGCAGCGATACCACATGGCGCTTGCGTCAAGTCGCCGCGACAGGTGAAATCTCTCCATGCCGTCAGCCGTGCCGCCAGCCTCCCGTCGTGCCTTCCTTTCCGCCCTCGGCCTGGGCGCCGTCGCCCTCGGCGCGCCCGCGTCGACGCTGGCGCGGCAGCAGTCCGTGCGGTCGGCCAGGCTCGGCGCCCGCCTGCGGACCGTGTCGCTCAACGCGGTGCTCGACCACCCGCAGGGGATCGCCGCCAGCGCCGACGGCGCGACGTGGTTCGTGTCGTCGGTGCTCCGCGCCGAGAAGAAAGGGCTGCTCGTGGCGTTTCGCGCCTCCGACGGCGGGATGCTGCAGCGTGTGGAGGTGCAGGAGGACGCGCGCTACCACCCGGGCGGGCTGAGCCGGCTGGGCGACGCGCTGTGGCTGCCGGTGGCGGAATACCGGCGCGCGTCGACCAGCGTGATCCAGTGTCGCGACGCCGCCACGCTCGCACAGCGGTCCAGCTTCCCGGTGCAGGACCACATCGGGGCGGTTGCCGCCACGAGCGGTGCCCTCATCGGCTGCAACTGGGACGCCCGCATGTTCTACGAGTGGACGTTCGAGGGGCGCGAGTCGCGCCGCGTGGAACACGACGGCGCCGCGCGCTACCAGGATCTGTACTGGACCGGTGAGCACCTCCTGGCCGGCGGGCTCCTCGGCGATCAGGGCGTTGTCGATCGGCTGGAGTGGCCCACCCTCGATCTCCTCGAACGCCTCGTCGTCGGCACGACCGATCGCGGTGTGGTGCTGACGCACGAGGGGATGACGGTATCGGGGCCGTCGCTCCTGTTGATGCCTGAAGACGACCCCAGCCGCGTCTTCGTCCACGCGCTCGGAGAGGGTTAGGGCACCATCCACCGCGCGATCGTGGCGGTGATGAAGCACACGAGGAAGGCGACGCTCAGGGGCATCAATGCGCCGATGGTGGCCCAGCGTGCGCTCAGCGTTTCCTTGTAGATCGTGATGATCGTCGTGCCGCACGGGTTGTGGAGCAGCGAGAACAGCATGAGGTTGACGCCCGTCAGCAGCGTCCAGCCCTGTTGATCGACGAGGAGACGACGCAGGTCGTCGAGGC
>CAYRAE010000353.1:0-4343 GCA_964422175.1 uncultured Luteitalea sp.
CTGCACGCAGTACGCGCAGAAGGGGATGTTCAACATCTTCCTCGGCGTGTTCTTCGGCACGCTCGCGTTCGCGTTCTACGAGCCGTTCTTCTTCATCGGCTATCTCGTGTCGATCGCGCTGTTCGGGCTGTATCAGGCGATCTTCATGGCCAACGCCGGTGGGGCCTGGGACAACGCCAAGAAGATCGTGGAGACCGAGTTCAAGGCGAAGGGCACGCCGCTGCACGACGCCACCGTCGTCGGCGATACGGTCGGCGATCCGTTCAAGGACACGTCATCTGTCGCGATGAACCCGGTGATCAAGTTCACCACGCTGTTCGGCCTGCTGGCCGTGGAGCTGGCGGTGAGCATGAAGGGCGGCGACTACGCGCACACGTCGGCCACGCTCGCGCTGACGGTGGCGTTCTTCCTCGTGTCGCTGTATTTCGTCCACAGGTCGTTCTACGGGATGCGGATCTCGAAGAAAGCGTAAGTGAATGCCGCGATGCCGGGAATGCCGGAATGCTGGCATGGTCGGCAGGGCGAAACCGGTTGCCGATTGCCGGTTGCCCGTTGCCGGCCTACTGCGCCGTAGCGCCGAAGGCGCGCAGGCGGGTCAGTGCACCAGCGCGTCGACGGTGTGAGCCGTTGACGCGGCTGGCTCGGCGGCATCCATCCGGCGGCCGAAGCGTTCCAGCATCGCGCGCAGGTCGTCGAAGCGCAGGGGCTTGGGCAGGTAGTCGTCCATCCCCGCGTCGAGGCAGCGCTGCCTGTCGCCTTCCATCGCGTTGGCCGTGAGCGCGACGATCAGCGTCCGCGCCGCACCGCGCGCCTCACGCTCGCGGATCAACGCCGTGGCCTGATACCCGTCGCACTCGGGCATCTGACAGTCCATCAGCACGATGTCGTACGGCAGCCGCCCGAGCGCCTCGACCACCTCGAGGCCGTTGCCCACGGCGTCGACGCGATGTCCGAGCTTCTCCAGCATGCGGACGGCAACACGCTGGTTGACGGCGTTGTCTTCGGCCAGCAGGAGGCGCAGGCGCCTGACCGACGATCCGGCGCGTGCCGTCGTGCTCGTCGCGCCTGACAGTGCCCTGGCAGCACCCGTACCTGACGAAACAGGCGCCGACTGCAGGGACAGCGCACGCGTGAGCGCCTGCAGGAGGTAGCGCTTGCGTACCGGCTTGGTGACCAGGCCGTTGAAGCCGCGGGCCAGCGCCTCGTCCAGCGCGCCGGGCGTGACGACCGACGAAGACAGGAGCAGCGGGAGCGCCGTCGTCGTCGGGCGTGTGCGCACCAGGTCGCCCAGCGTGTATCCGTCGATACCGGGCATCTGCTGATCGACGATCGCGACGTCGAACGCGCGTTTCGTGGCGTCGGCCGCGTCGAGGGCGGCCATCGCACCCTGCGGCGTCGAGACACACGTCACGTCCACGCCCCACGCGGTGAGCAGGCTGCGGAACACCTGGAGACTGATCGCGTGGTCGTCCACGCAGAGCGCGCGCCTGCCGAGCAGTTGCGCGGTCGTCACGACGTCGCAACTGCCGGCGAGGGACTCCACGCGCACCGTGAACCAGAACGTGCTGCCCTGACCGGGTACGCTGTGGATGCCGACCTCGCCATCCATGGCTTCGGCCAGTTGCCGGCTGATCGCGAGACCAAGCCCCGTGCCGCCGTACTTGCGCGTGGTCGAGGCGTCGGCCTGCGTGAACGGCTGGAACAACCGCTGCTGCACGTGCGTGGGCACACCAACGCCCGTATCCGTCACCTCGAACCGGATCGTCGAGCGCGAGCCCATTGTCGTGTCCACCGAGACATGGACGCTGACCGACCCGTGCGAGGTGAACTTGACGGCGTTGCCGAGCAGGTTGAGCAGCACCTGCCTGATGCGGCCCGGATCGCCCTTGACCATCTGCGGCACGTCGGGCGCCGCGAAGCAGCCGCACTCGAGGCCCTTCTTCCTCGCTGTTTCGGCAACGAGATCGAGCGCGTCCTCGACCATCGCCCGCATGTCGAAATCGACGGTCTCGAGCGCCAGCTTGCCGGCCTCGACCTTCGAGAAATCGAGGATGTCGTTGATGATGGTCAGCAGGTGCTCGGCCGATCCTCTGACGGCCTCGGCATACTCGCGCTGCTCGGTGCCGAGCGACGTGTCGAGCAGCAGGCCCGTCATGCCGATGATGCCGTTCATCGGCGTCCGGATCTCGTGGCTCATCGTCGCCAGGAAGCCGCTCTTGGCGGCCGTGGCGGCCAGCGCCGTGTCGCGCGCCTGCGCCAGTTCCACGGCGTGTGTCTCCAGTTCCGCGAGGTAGCGTCCCCTGTCGGCCTCGGCCACGGCTTCGACGGTGTTGTCCTGGACGAAGGACCACACCTTCGGCACGCCACTGGCGTCGCGCATCAATGTCCCGGTGAGCAGGACCGGCAGCGCCTTGCCGTCACGCGTGAGCAGGCGTGTCCGGAGCGGACCGAAAGAGCCGCGCGCTTCCATCTCCTCGTGCTGCGTGCGCAGCACGTCCTTGTCCAGCAACAGGTCGGCCGGCTCCATCGACGAGAACTCTTCGGAGGAGTAGCCGAGCATCGTCATGAGCGCGGGATTGACGTGCTCGATGACGCGATCCGCGCGCGAGAGCATCAGGCCGAGCGGCGAGGTCAGGAAGAGGCCGCGAAACTGCACCTCCGAGGCCATCAACTGGTCGCGCACCATCGCCAGCGCCTTGAGCGATGCCTGCAGCGACGCGTTGCTCGTGGTGAGCGCGTCGGCGTGTTCGCGGCTGACGGCGTAAGCGCGCGTCGCCAGTCCCGCGACGCCTGCCAGCAGCAGGCCGAGGACGAGGACCAGGGCCGGCCGTCCGTCGCGGTCGTCGGCCATCTGCGAGCTGAGGATCTGCGCGACGACGACCGTGCACACGCCGAGGAACACGGTGATCGTCGCCGGGACCCAGCGCCGCCACGTCGTGTGCATGCGCCGCACGCGATCGGTCAGTGTCGCCGCGAAGGGCGTGAGGCTGGCGAGGCCGGGAGAAGGGGAGTCGGCGGGCATCAGGCGTCTGCGGAGCGACGTTGGGCGTCCTCCGCAGACATCGGCCGGATTGCCCGCGGCTTTACCGCGACTGCTGGCGCAGGCCCCTGACTTTCATCGGCAGGCCGAACAGATCGATGAACCCGCGCGCGGCCGTGATGTCGTAGTCGGCCATGGCGAAGCTCGCGAGGCTCGTGTCGTAGAGCGACTGCGGCGACGTGGCGCTCACGGCGGTGGCGCGGCCCTTGTACAGCTTCACGCGCACCCGGCCGGTGACGACCTGGTTGGCGTGGTCCACGAAGGCCTGCAGGGCCTCGCGCAGCGGGTGGAACCACTGGCCGTAGTACACCAGTTCCCCGTACTTCAGGCCGATGCGCTGCTTCTCGTGATAGAGCTCGCGTTCGAGGCAGATCTGTTCGAGCGCCTTGTGGGCCTCGTAGAGGATCGTGCCGCCGGGCGTCTCGTAGACGCCGCGGCTCTTCATCCCCACGAGCCGGTTCTCGACGAGCGTCACCTGGCCCACGCCATGACGGCCGCCGATCTCGTTCAGCAGGGCGATGAGGGCGTGCCCCTTGCCCTGGAACCGCTTCTTGTTGACGGCGACAGGCACGCCGGCCTCGAAGTCGATGGTGACGTACTCGGCGCGATTGGGCGCCTTCGACGGCGGCACGGAGATCGCGTACACGCGGTCGTCGGGCTCGGAGGCGGGGTCCTCGATCTCCGCGCCCTCGTGGCTGATGTGCCACAGGTTGCGATCCTGCGAGTAGATCTTCTTCTTGGTCTGGGCGATCGGGATCCCGTGCTTGCGCGCGTAATCGATCGCCGTCTCACGATCGGTGAGCCCATCGTCGAGGAACTGCTGATCCTTCCAGGGCGAGATGATCTTCAGCGTCGGATCGAGCGCCTGATAGGTGAGCTCGAATCGGACCTGATCGTTGCCCTTGCCCGTGGCGCCGTGCCCGACGGCATCGGCACCCACCTTCTGCGCGTACAGCACCTGGTGCTTCGCGATGAGCGGACGCGCGATGCTCGTGCCGAGCAGGTAGTCCTGCTCGTACGTGGCGTGGGCGCGCAGCATCGGGAAGCAGTACTCCTCGGCGAATTCCTTGCGCAGATCCTTCACGAGGACGGCGTCGGCGCCGCTCTGGCGCGCCTTCGTCTCGATGGCTTTCAGCTCATCGCCCTGGCCGAGCTCGGCGGCGAAGGCGTAGAGCTTGACGCCGGGATACCGCGACTTGAGCCACGGGAGGATGACGGACGTGTCGAGGCCGCCGGAATAGGCGAGCACGATCTTCTTGGGCGATGACGCAGCACTCATGACCGCCCAGTATAGGGGCAAGTG
>CAYRAE010000354.1:0-4339 GCA_964422175.1 uncultured Luteitalea sp.
ACGAGCGGGACGGCGAAGTGGGCGTCGACTACTTCGGCGCGCGCCTGTACCTGGCTGCGCTCGGTCGGATGCCGTCGGTCGATCCACTGTACGTCGGAGCCCTCGGCGACCCCCAGCGCTGGAATCGGTATGCCTATGCGCTGAACAACCCGATTAGCATGGTCGATCCCGATGGTCGCGTAACGTGCACGGGCATGAGTGTCGGCCATGTCAGTAATTGCAGCGGCACGGTCGTGGTGCCAAACGAAGCGAAGCGTCCTAGTCCGCCCAGTGGCCCGGTGTTCTCGTTTGGCGTGTCGACCTTTGAGTTCTTCGGTCTCGGCTCCAATGAGACCTATTACCTTTCGCAGTACGGCTACATCCCAGAGTTTGGGAGCCAAACCGTTGACTTTCCAACGAATAGCACTAACACTCAGGCCTCGACCACGGAGGTTGGCGAACAAATCAGCGATGCCGACAATCGTGGCAGCATTGACCCTGGGAAGCCTCCAACACCAGAAGCGGGGCCAATGGTCGCGCAGATCGTACAGCGCATCGGACCCATATTGGCCAGAATGCAAGCCCAAGCAAGCGCGCTTGCCGGGAGACTGTTTGGCGCCAGCAGAGCTGTTGACGCAAACAAGTTGAATCACATTTTTGGAAAAGCGGAACATGGTCTCGACAACTTTGTTAGGGCGCAGGGTGGGCAAGAGAAAGCCTTCGCGGCAATCCAAGCGGCCGCGAACCAAGCTCTGGCGGCGGGCAAACTGATGCCCGGGGCGAACGGCGTGCTTCCGAGTGGGAACGCCGGTCACATCATCGACGTTGGGGGGACGCAGATCCGCCTGATCGGCGGCCGAGTAGTAAACGGTGTAGTTGAGATAGGATCTGCGTCACGAATGGGGCTGCCATGAATGAGTTGACTGACCTGGAGCGGGCAGCGATCGACCTCGTGGCAAGAGAGAACTGGCCAGACTTCCAGCCAGATGCCCTACGCGTGTTGAAACGTGAGAACACCGGAGCCGGACGTTACACGTATCTATCTGACGAGCGTGAGCAGGTGCTTCCGGACGGCATGTATTCGGCTCAAGGACGCATGATCGCACTGCCAAGCGTGAGCAACGGTATGGGTTTTGTGGTCGACGTTGTGTCTTCGCGTATCAATTACCTTGAGATTTTCACGTTCGGCAACAACGGGTGGGACGGCAATGAGCAAGAGTGGAGAATTGTCTAGCAGCCCGTGGTGGAAGTCGCCCGTGTCACGCCACGTTCCGATGACGTCGAAGTCAGTCGAATAAGTCGGGAGCACCGGCCAGCCGGTCGGGTGGGTGGATGAGTCAATGAAATCATTTGAGATGTTTATGAGAACCTTCCACTGTCGCCGGACTCACCACGACGATGATTGAAGTGTATGACCTGCGTTTATTTGGGCGTACGGTGCCAAAGTACCTTCCGGCAGAGATCGGCGAGACGCTCGGTAGCGTGCGGCGTGTGGTGACGGCGCGTGGTAGTGCGGAGTTCGACACCGTGACCGCGGCCATCGCGCGAGAGACGCGAAAAGCGCCGCTCCTTGCCAGCTGGCGTGTACGTCGCAAGTATTCTCGATTGGAGTTGCGCCAGGCCAAGCGATTCCTGCTGTTGACGGAAAAACTTGTCGAGCCTGCTGGCGAAGAGTGCGGCACAGTCTATGACGCATCAACCGAGTGTCCTGTATGCCATGCTGGGGCGCGGCAGTCTGGCGCACTTGTCGTGCGCGGGAAGACGGTACGCGGGGACGCTGATGTACGTAGGACGATTGGTGGTGAGGTGATTCTGTCGGCGAAGACGAGAGACGTGATGGTGCAAGCTGGTGTGCCGTCCGAGATGTTTGGCGAGGTCTTCGTGCGGAGACGTGGAGGATTCGACGTGTCGGAGTCGCACTTGCAGTTGTTGATGTCGTCACCGTATGTCAAGGTCGGTCCGAGGACGAAGTTTGGCGAGGATCCGTTCGATGCTGCCGGTGGGGGGCGCTGCGTCCGCGGTGATACGGAAGGCCTGAACATCCTCTCGGAGTTGACGATCATGCGCGATAGTCTGGTCGAGGAAAGAGGGTTGTGCCACACCGCAACGTTCGTCGGCGACCGGCGTGGGCTGTTACGGCCTGAACGTCTGACCGTTGTCAGTCGTCGCGTCTACGAGGCCTTGACGGGCGCGAAGATTTCGGGCTGCCGGTTCGAAGTGGTCCGAGAGGAAGACTGAGTGCGGTTGCGTCGGTTCACATTGCGCCGCGCGGGTGGCGGTGAATCCGGACCTGCCGTCGAGTGAACACAGCACCGACGTCTCCGCCCTGGGACGGGACACCGGGCAGCCTCGCCCTATCGTCGTCGAGCGGCTGATGCGCTGGAACAACCAGACGGAGGGGCACCGCAGTACGGGCACGTCCTTCCCGTATGGGCTGCGGGAGTTCGCGGAAGGCGGCGGTGGGTTCTTCACCACCTACCTGGCCCTCTGGAACACGAGCGCGAGTGCGGGGACGTTCCGGGTGTACTACCGGCACGAGAACGGGTCGGTGTACTCGCAGGATGTGGTCATCGCGGCGCTGGCGCGCGTGGTGCTGGGCACGCCGTCGTGGGTGCCCGCGGGCGGGTACGGGCTCGAGATTCTGAGCCCGTCCGGGCATGCGTTCGCGGCCGAGCGCATGGTGTACGGCGGCACGGGCTGGAGTCTCGGCCATGTCAGCCCGGGCGCGACGCATGGCGCGAACGCATTTCGCTTCGCGGAGGGCACGTCGGCGGGCATGTTCGAGACGTATGTCCTGCTGACCAACATCGCAGGGACGGCGGCGACGGTGACGCTGACGTACCGGACGGCGGCGGGCGCGGTGATCGGGAGTGACGCGCTGGTCATCCCGGCGTATGGCCGCGGGACGGTGTGGGCCAATGGCACGACCGGCGGGCAGGACTTCACGACCGAGGTGAGCAGCACGCAGCAGATTCTGGCCGAGCGCGCCATGTACTGGCCGAGCGGCGCGTCAGGGCTCTCGAGTGGCGCGAGCCGCGTGACGAGTGTACCGGCCGGTCCCCCCGCCGACGCCATCGCCGCCGCGGACGCGAGTCCCTACACGCTGACGGAGGGCACACCGGGCCCGACGATCGTGGGCGCCGAGGACGCGGCCGCACCCACGGTGGTGGTGGGCAAACCGGTGCCGGGGAGTGCGGTGGGCAACGGGCTCGTCGAGAGCAGTAGCAGCGGGCCGTCGTGGTACGGGTCGCACCTGACGCTGGGGAAGCGGCCATGAGCGCGCGTCGCAGGAGGGCTCACATCCGCCCACGGCTGGGCGCCTTGGTTCTGGCGCTGCTGTGGCCGACCGGTGCGACAGCGGCCGAGGCGCGGGCGGACGGGGCGATCCCGCCAACCCCGTTCCCGGCGCCCGTGCTGAGCGTCGGTCTATCGGCAGACACACCGCTGCCGGACGATGCGGTGCCGTGGACAACCCTGTCCGCGCCACCGGCCCACGGGGAAGCGGGCGGGATGCTGCAGCCGGGCGGGGGCGGCGGGCCGCGGTTGCGGTACTACGGGCTGGATGCGCTGGGGTCGGTGCGGGTGGTTTTCGACTCGGCGGGGCAGGTGGTGAGCCGCGCCGACTACGAACCGTTCGGCGCGGCGGCTGCGACGACGACGGGCCCGCAGCCGCGCGAGCAGTACACGGGCCACGAGCGGGACGGCGAGGTGGGCGTCGACTACTTCGGCGCACGCCTGTACCTGGCCCTGCTTGGCCGCTTCTTGTCGGTTGACCCCGCTCCGCCACAGAGTCTGGATCGGCCACAGCGATTCAATCGCTATGTCTATGCGTCGAATCGTCCCACGAGCGTGATCGATCCCGACGGTCGAGGTGATATTTGTAGTGCCAGCCACGCCGAGTGTGATCTCGGAACCGCCAAGCCTCCGGTTGACAGGGCCGGTGGGGACACCGGTGGTGGCGGCAGCGGTGGCAGCGAATTCAACACGGCCCCAGAAAGTTGGGAATGGAGAATGCCGGACAATCCGTTCTACAACTACTCGCCCTCGTACGGCGATGACGATGGGACCGGGTGTCTGAATCCGAGGAATTGCGAGGCCGGTGGTGGACAGGGCGGGCATGGTCTCCTCTTTCCGACGCTGCCGGCGCGAACGGAGCGAACGCTGCGAGAGGCGCTGAGCCGAGTCGCCAACATGACACCATCTGCCGCTTGTACCGCCGACGTATTGAGCAAGTTGCCAGCGGCCATCGGCACCTCTCCAGGCGCAAAGGCAGGCGGCTTCTCGCTCAAAGGACTGCAAGAACGTCTAGGAGCTTGCTGAAAAACGTTGCCGGAGGGATCGACAACGCGGATCCCGAGCA
>CAYRAE010000355.1:0-4336 GCA_964422175.1 uncultured Luteitalea sp.
TGATGACCCGTGCCAATGCCAAGCAAAGCCCCGGCCTGGTGGGAGCGCCGGGGAGTCTGTGGAGGGCCGCGAGCCATGCGGCGTCGGCTACCGTCATCGCTTCCCGATCTCAACGAGCAACTGTGCGACGGGGAGTGCGTAGCCTTTCGGCTTGTCGCCCCACCCGTGCCGTGCTTGCGCGACGTCGTTCACTTGCTTGATGCGTCCGGTGTCGTCCCATTGTTCGAACAACGGCCACGAGGTCCAACTGGCCCAGTGCGTGAGGGTGAGGCCGTTCCACTCGTCGGCTGGTGATGCTGGGATGCCGCCGATGGTCTTGCCGCCGCTGATGTCCCGGTGCGTGATGACCGCGTCGAGCTTGGTACTGGTGGTCGGCAGGGTGGGGAGTAGGACGTGGTGAGCGATTGCCCTCGCGAACCGGCGCATGCTCTCGGTGTCGTAGTTCTCGACGCCCAAGCGGTGCAACTCCAACGCGTCAGCGAAGAAGTACCTGGCGTACGTGGCGGGGCAGGCGTAGGCGGTGGCCGGCGCGTCGGGGTTACCGCGGTACCACGTCCAGGCGGGACCGGTCGGGGTCGGCGCTTCGGCGAAGCCGCGTCCTGGTCGCCAGAAGTGGTCGATCATCGCCTTGGCGTACTCGCCCCAGCGCACCTCGCCGGTGAGCCGGTGCATGTGCTCGTAGAACACGAGCTCGGCGTGGGATACGTGCCCGTCACCGCGCGCGAAGATGGGGCCGGTTTTCGGCCTGCCTCGCCTCCACCGGCTGCTACGCCACGTGTCCTCCCAGTGTTGTAGCCAGGTCAGCCAGTAGTCGCGTTTCGAGGTGTTCCCGTTGTCGCGGTAGACCATCGCGATCTGAGCGACGAGCGCGGCGGTCTTGGGCGAATCGAGAAGATGGACGTCGCGTCCTGTGTGGACCTTGTTACCGGCGGTTCTCCAAACCCAGATCCCGTCCGGGTGTTGTCCCGGTTCGACGTAGCCGTTGCCTCCCGGTGCCGGTGGACTGCCGCCCGTGGCGTCGAACACGTCACGCCAACCTCGCTTGAGTGCGCCGCGCATCTTCTCCAGCACCGTATCGAGGGCCTGGTAGGCGTTCTGGTCTCCCGTGGCTGCGAGTGCTTGCGCGAGGACGGTGACGGCGTTCCTGACGGGCCTGGCGAGTTGGTAGAGGTTCGCGCTCTCAGCCTTCCCGAGCAAGCCGCCGGAGTCCATCGCGTCGGTCTTGGCTTTCACGTGGTCCAGGTACGCGAGGACGCGCTTGTGCGCCTGGTGCTCGCTGCCGGTTGGGGCGTACGGTCGGACGCGCAAGGTGCCAACTGCCACGGGCGGGTCGATGACCGGCGGTTCCGGTTCCGGTTCGATCGGCGGTTCGGGTTCCGGTATCGGCTCTACATGCTCCGGCACCCCCACCAACTCGTCCAACTCGACGGGCGTTAACCCTGTCGGGTCGAGCACGAGGCAGTCGAGTCGCAGGCCGACCTCTCCGGTACCGACGCCGACCCGCTGCTGTCCTGAGAGCGTCCAGGCTCCGCAGTTGACCCACGCGTACCTGCCGTGCTCGTTGGGCCAGCAGCGGTAGACCTCGTGGCCCCTGACGCCAGCGTAGAAGGCGTCAGAGCGAGCGTCGGGTGCGTACACGCGAGCGTGAATCGTCCACACGCCGTCGCCCAGTTCGATCATCGTTGTCGCGGTGAGTTCGCCGTCGCCGGGTGCTATCGCCCTGAAGGCAGCGCCGTCCGTAGTCAACGGGTCGTCCATGTACTCCCAGGCGCCGGACTCGACGTGGTGCGTCATGGGGGTCACCACGACCGGCCGTAGCGGCTCAGGGGGCTCCGGGTCTGGCGTCGGCTGTTCCGGTTCAGGGTCAGGCTCGCCGGGCTCCTGCGGCTGTCCTGGCTGCTCAGGGAGCGGCTCAGGCTGCTCGATGACGGGCGGGTCTGGTCGCCAACCGAACAGGCGACGGATGGCGTCGATGATGCGCTGGAGGATGCTCATGTGCCTCCGATCCAAAGAAGAACCCCGACCTTGTGGCCGGGGCGGGGTCAGATTGTGATGTGGACTATGCCGCGAACAAGAACTGCGGGCTGGGCGGGATGAGTCGGTCGCTGAACCCGACACCGCTGCACCACGACAAGAAATCAGTGGTGGTCTCGCTCGCCTCGACTGCCGTCACGTCACCCACGATGACGTCACCGAGCTTGTGCCGGAGGGCGAGCAGGTCACGACGCGCCTGTGGCCTGGCTGCGGCGTCGAGAGTGGCGAGGTACTCCTCGGATGCTTGACTCAATCGGATACGCTTCATACGCATGACCTCCTCAGGGTCGTGACGCGCCCCGGAGTGTTGACGCACTGCCGGGGCTGTTGCACGGAAGAGACTAGGGCACAATCTACGCGGGCGCAGTGACGAGTGACCGGCACACGGTCTACCTCCAAATGGGCACGAGAAAGCCCCGCCAGGAAGGGCGGGGCGGAGTTTGTCACGGGATTGCAGGAGGGGGGCGACTATCGTTGATGCGTGCGATCAATCCGCGCCCTGACGGGACTACGGTTCTTCGCGGCCCTCTATGTGTTCGTGTTCCACGTTCACATCCGCTGGCCGCTCCCCGGCCGCGAACCCATCAACCAGTTCATTAGCCAGGGAGCACTCGGCGTTACGTTGTTCTTCATACTGTCAGGTTTCATCCTCACGCATGTCTATGGGCACGATGAAATCGATGCCGTTTGGCTGCGAGGATTCGCCCTCAAGCGGTTCGCGCGCATCTACCCCATCTATGCGCTCAGTCTCCTTCTTGTCCTACCATTCCTAATCGTCCGCCCAGCCGGCCAATCGCTCGTCTTATTCGTCTCCGACGCATTGCTTCTCCAGGCGTGGTTCCCGCAGTTGGCGCTGGAATGGCACGGTTCGAGCGGGTGGACGATAGGCGCCGAGGCGTTCTTCTATCTCTGCTTCCCCGTCCTTCTGCTGTTGTTGCGGAATGCTGGAAGACGCGGGATCCTACTGTTCCTGGCCGTTGCGTGGGCGTGGTCCGTGTTCCCCGGCCAGGTTCACTCGTTGTTCGGCGGCGACTGGCGGACGGTCTACGCCATGCCGCTAATGCGCCTTGGAGAGTTTGCTGTCGGAGTCGGTGCATGCCTGTTCATAGGGCGGTACCCGGTTCGACTCCCGGGCGCGGGGCTTCTTGGTGCGTTAGCGATCACGTACCTTGCTGCTTTCGGGTGGAGATACCCGGCATACGTTGGACACAACTGGATAATCGTGCCGCTATTCGTGTTGCTTATCGCCCAATTGTCAACGGAGCAATCGCGTCTTGCCGCATGCCTAGGTTCGAGGATTCTCGTCCTACTTGGGGAAGCAAGTTATGCGTTCTACCTCATGCAGATTCCCCTCTTCTATTACCTAAGCAGCCGCACATTAACGGGCACCTGGTTGCTTTGCTTTGCACTAGTCGTGGTCAACGCGGTGCTCGCCGTAGTGGTGCATGTCTCGGTCGAGAAACCGCTTCGCGCTCGACTGGTGAGAGGTATTCGTAGCGAGACTCACAACGCGTACTCGCCAGCGAAGTAGGTGTGCAGAGCCCCGAGCTCGTCGAGCGACAAGACGCGATCGAACAACACGATTTCTGGTACGTCGGCGTTGATGAAGCCGCTCGCCGCGCCCCTGCCGCCGATGTAGGTCGCGTAGTTCCCGAAGGGGCTGTCCATGTTCGTGCTTTGCACTAATGGCGAGTCGCCGATTCCGTTGTGATAGAGGGCCGTCTCATTGGTAGCCCCCCTGGACCTGTCGGCGAAACCAATCAAGGCGTGGAAGCCCGACGCCACCGTTCCCGGCGTTGTGCGTAGGTTGTGATTCAGGGACAACGCCTCGGTGCGGTGACAGCCGAAGTCGACCGTGCCCGTGTTGTTGACGTACATAGACCATGCATTGAAGGCGCTTAGGTTCGTGCTCAACTCGGCGATCATCCCGAACCCACCCCCTCCGTCGCCGTTAGCGGACCAGTTCCCGATCACGGTTGCGACGCACATCGTGTTCAGGCCGCTGAGCAGCCCCGATGGGAGCGCGAGTGCGTCAGCCGCGAACCGTACTACCGCCTTGCCATTGACGATTCCGACCTTGAAGGTCGGTTGCAGGCCGCCCGTACCCTGCGTGGCGTGGTGGCCGTTTCCCGATAGGTCGGTCCACGAGGCTACCGCGTCGTTGTCGCTCAGGCTCAACGTGGACGCCTTCAGCCACACGAGCGGACTGAGGTCAGCCGGGCTGAACTGCGGACCTCCACCCCCAATCCACTCCCCGCCCCGCCTGAGTTTGAGTGCGTTACCGAACGTCAGCATCAGTCCC
>CAYRAE010000356.1:0-4312 GCA_964422175.1 uncultured Luteitalea sp.
GACACCTGGTTCACGCGCCCGACGAACGGCTGTTCCTCCACGGACGATGGCAGGAGGGGCTCGAACCTCAGGTCGGACCCACCCGACGGGATCGCGACCAGTTCACGAGGTTCGCGGCGCGAATGGCGGAACTGCGCGCGTCGGGCCGATTCACCATCCCGATGGCAGGCGCCACCGACGTCAGGCGTCCGCCGCCGGAGGACGCGCTGTCGATGGCCGCGTGGCTCGATCGCGAGGGTCTCGACTCCCCGTGGCTCCGCTGGATGGTGGACTACGCGTGCCGCGACGACTACGGGGGTCTCGCGCGGGACGTGTCGGCATGGGCGGGCATCCTCTACTTCGCCGCGCGCGACGCCGACGACACGGGCCCGCTCACCTGGCCCGAGGGCAACGGCTGGATCGTGCGCCGCCTGTTGCAGCGGCTCGATGGGCGCGTCGAAACGGGCCGGCTGACGTATCGCGTCGAACGGAGCGGGCGGGCATGGCGCGTGCTGACGCCGGAAACCGCGTGGACGGCCGACGTGGTGATCGTCGCGGCGCCGCTGCACGTTGCGACGCGCCTCGTGGCCGGGGCGCCGCGACCGACACTCACATCGGCGCCGTGGGTGACGGCCAACCTCACGCTGGATCGCTGGCCGCACGAACGGGGCTTCCCCGTCGCGTGGGACAACGTGATCTTCGACTCGCCCGCGCTCGGCTACGTCGTGGCGACGCACCAGCAGCTGCGCCGACACGTCCCGCGCACGGTGTGGACCTACTACTGGGCGCTGGCGGATCGTCCGGCCACCGACGCCCGCGCGTGGCTGCTCGCCCAGGAGTACGCAACGCTGCGCGATCGGATCCTGGCGGACCTGACGCGGGCCCACCCCGACATCACCGCGTGCGTGTCGCGCGTGGACGTGATGCGCTTCGGGCATGCGATGGTCCGCCCCACACCCGGCCTGCTCTCCGATCCCCAGTGGCGCGCACTCCAGGAGGGTCACGACGGCCTGTTCTACGCCCATTCGGACCTGAGCGGCCTCGCACTCTTCGAAGAAGCCCAGTATCGAGGCGTCCTGGCCGCCGACCGCGCCCTCGCCCGCCTCGGTAGCGCCAAGTCACAGGCGTAGCCGCCGGATTTCATCCGGCGGGCGGCCATCGCTGACTGCCGGACAAAGTCC
The DNA here is from genome assembly GCA_964422175.1 of uncultured Luteitalea sp. Taxonomy (GTDB): domain Bacteria; phylum Acidobacteriota; class Vicinamibacteria; order Vicinamibacterales; family Vicinamibacteraceae; genus Luteitalea. The sequence continues at coordinate 1,161 of CAYRAE010000356.1, forward strand.
GGCAGCTACACCGTGGCAGACCCCGTTCGTCCGGTTGCCGATTGCCCGTTGCCGGTAGCGGTGACAGAACTATTACAGTCCTCCTCCGCCAGACGTGGCATCGTGAATCCCGCCATGAGCGCACCCGTCAAGATCACGTCCCTGTACGGCCGGAAGGCTGCCGAAGGCCAAGGCTACAACTGGATCACCATCATCGCGATGACGGCGTTCCACATCGGAGCCGTCGCCGCGTTCTTCTACATCGACTTCGGCGCCATCATGGCCGCCGTCATCATGTGGTTCGTGGCCGGCAGCCTCGGTATCGGCATGGCGTATCACCGCCTGCTGACGCATCGCGGCTTCAAGACCTACAAGTGGATGGAGTACTTCCTCACCGTGTGCGGCACGCTCGCACTCGAGGGAGGCCCGATCTTCTGGGTCGCCACGCACCGTATCCATCACCAGCACTCCGACCACGAGGGCGACCCGCACACGCCGCGCGAGGGCACCTTCTGGGCGCACATGGGATGGATCTTCATGGGCAAGGCGATGCACCACGACACCGCGGTGCTGCGCCGCTACGTGCCGGACCTGAGCAAGGATCCCGTCCACGTGTGGCTCACCACGTGGCACTGGGTACCGCAGGTGGTGCTCGGCCTCGCGTTCCTCGCGTTCGGCGGCATCCCGTACGTGCTCTGGGGCATCTTCTTCCGCACGACGTACGGTCTGCACGCCACCTGGCTGGTCAACTCCGCCACGCACCTCTGGGGGTCGCGCCGCTTCAAGACCAAGGACGACTCGACCAACCTGTGGTGGGTCGCTCTCGTCACGTTCGGCGAAGGCTGGCACAACAACCACCATGCGCACCCGGTGTCGGCGCGCCACGGCCTGGCCTGGTACGAGCTCGACATCAACTACATCAACATCAGCATCCTGCGCATGCTGGGCCTGGTGTGGGACGTCAAGGTCGCGCGCCTCGAGCACGTCCACCGCATGCCCCAGCAGACCGACGACGCCGTCGACATCTCCGAAGCGGCACCGGCAGTCGAGTAGCCGCAAGGGGCCGGGCTCGGAGAGCCGGCCCAACCCCTTGAAATGCCGGCCCTACCATCTGCGCGGTAGGTAGGGTCGGCCCCCCGGGCCCGACCGCTCCGCCATTCCCCGTTGCCGGTTGCCGGTTGCCGGTAAGATCCCCTTGTGACCCGCAGGAACACGGCGACGATCGTCTTCGTGACGCTCTGCGTCGTCCTCGTGGCGGCGGCGATCACGCTCAACATCGGCTGGGTCTACCTGCACGGCCGCAGCCTCCTCACCCTCGTCCTGGGTGTGCTGGCGTTCGCGCTCATCATCGCCGGCATCATCGTCTACACCGTGTTCCTCGTCCGAGAACTCCGTCGCAACGACCAGCAGGACGCGTTCCTGAACGCCGTCACGCACGAACTGAAGACGCCGATCGCCTCGATCCGCCTGTATCTGCAGACGCTCCAGGCGCGACAGGTCAGCGATGAACAGCGGGCCGAGTTCTACAACGTCATGCTGGCCGACGCCGACCGTCTCCAGCAGACGGTGGAGCAGGTGCTCAAGGCCGGCGCGGCCGGCCAGCGCGTGGGGATCGCGCACAAGTCGCCCGTCGACGTGGCGACGCTCGCCGACGAAGCGATCGCCATCGCACGTCAGCGACATCACGTGTCAGCGGAGACGATGACGCTGGTCAGCGTGACGCCCGGCGACGCCATCGTCGACGGCGACGCCGACGCACTGCGGTCGGTGTTCTCGAACCTGCTCGACAACGCCGTCAAGTACTCGCGCGACACCGTGCACGTGGCACTCGACGTGGCGGTACCGACTGCCGACGTCGTGCGCGTGCGCGTGATGGACAAGGGCGTCGGCATTCCGCAGACGCAACTGAAGCGCATCTTCAGGCGCTTCCACAGGTTCCAGTGGCGCGGGTCGAAGGTGAAGGGGACGGGCCTGGGTCTCTATATCGTGCGCTCCATCGTGCGCGATCACGGCGGACGCGTGTTCGCGGCGAGCGACGGTGAAGGCCGTGGCTCCACCTTCACCGTCGAACTCCCCCGCGTGGTGCCGCCCTGATGTCTCACATCCTCGTTGTCGAAGACGAGCCGCACCTGGCGATGGGCCTGCGTTTCAACCTCGAAGCCGACGGTCACACGGTGACGCTCGCCGGCGACGGCGAGACGGCGCTCGCACACCTGGCCGACCCGTCACGCCAGTGCGACGCGATCGTGCTCGACGTGATGCTGCCTGGCATCGACGGCTTCGACGTGACCCGCACGCTGCGCGAGCGTGGCGACTACGTGCCCATCCTGATGCTCACGGCGCGCGGACGCCCCGAAGACGTCCTCAGGGGCTTCGACGCCGGCGTCGACGACTACCTGCCGAAGCCCTTCGAGTTGCCGATCCTGCTCGCGCGCGTGCGCGGCCTGCTGCGCCGCAACGCCTGGGCGCGCACGCCGCCGCCGGAACCGCAACCCGAGGTCTACCACTTCGCCGGCAACACGTTCGATCCGTCGACGCTCGAACTGCGCGTGGGCACGCTGCCCTATCACCTGACGGCGATGGAGGCCGACCTCCTGCTGTATCTGCTGCGCAATGCCGGCAAGATCGTCTCGCGCAAGGCCATCCTCGAAGACGTGTGGGACCTGCACGAGGACACCGACACGCGCGCGATCGACAACTTCATCGTGCGGCTGCGCCGGTTCCTCAACGAGGACCCCACGCAGCCCCGCCACGTCGTCACCGTGCGCGGCGTGGGTTACCGCTTCATCGCGGAGCCCCACGTGCCCGCGCGCACGGAGGCACCCGGCGCGACGCACGACTCACCGCGCGACGCGACGGACGACTGACTACTTGATGGTCGCGAGCAGCCGCTCGCCTTCGGCCTTCGGAATCTCGCGCACGTAGATGTTGCGGAAGCGTACTTCCGCGCCGTGCGTCTGCAGCTCGATCGATCCCGTCGGCAGCACGGGCTGCGTGCGGTCGAAGAAGTTGTCGAGCACCTGGCCGATCACCACGGCCTGCCCGTTGAGCGTGACCCACACGCGCGTGCCGACCATCCTGACCGCGAGCGTGTTCCACTCGCCGATCGGCTTGTCGGCCTTCACGAGCGGCCAGCGGCCCGGGTTGTCGGGGTTGTTGTTCCACAGACCGCC
>CAYRAE010000357.1:0-4303 GCA_964422175.1 uncultured Luteitalea sp.
GCCCCGCCGTTGGCTGGTACGGGGTGTGCGCAGGTGGCGGCGCCGGCGGCGTCGGCCAGTCTCGACATCCCGGACAACGACGATGGGCTGCCTGGCGTGGGGCCGTTGCGCCGCTACGCCTGGTTCCGGAAGCTGTGGCACGACAAGCGGACGACGTGGGCGGCGCAGGTGCAGCAGGACCAGGGGGTGTCGTCCTGCTCGGCGATTCGATCACGCAGGGTTGGAACGACCGCCTGCCGGCGGCGTTCCCGGGGATGAAGGTCGCCAACCGCGGGATCAGCGGCGACACGTCGCGCGGCGTGCTCCTGCGTCTGCAGGGCGATGTCATCGCGCTCAATCCCAGGGCCGTCGTCCTCCTCATCGGCACCAACGACATCGAAGAAGGCGCTCGCCCCGACGTCATCGAGGCCAACGTCAAGGCGATCCTCGCCGCGCTGCGCGCGCACGACCCGCGCATGCCCATCGTGCTGTGCGAAGTGTTTCCCAGTTCGAGCACGAAGAGCCGTCCCGCGACGGTCATCAAGGAGACCAACGCGCGCCTGCTGGCGCTCGTGAAGCACGACGCACAGGTCACGCCGATCGACACGTGGCGGCTCTGGGCCACCGCTGACGGCGACGCCCCGATCGCGGAGTTCCCGGACCTGCTGCACCTCAACGCCGCCGGATACGCGCGCTGGACGGCGGCGCTGCGTCCCGTGCTCGAGTCGCTCGGCCTGTTCACGCCGGCGCCAACGGCGTTCACGCTCGAGCCCGGGTTCGAGGCGCTGTTCAACGGCCGCGATCTCACGGGGTGGGGCTATCGCGTCACCACCGAGCAGGAGCGGGCCATGGCGGCGCGCTGGAAGGAGAAGGACCCCGTCAACGCCGCGTCGTGGCCCGTCGTCGACGAGCCCGTGCAGTTCGACGGTCGGACGTCGAGCGCCGATGGGCGCTGGCGCGTGATCGCCGACCACATCGCGGCGCTCACGCCGCCCGCCGGCCGCAGCATCCAGCAGTTGTGGACGACGCGCAGCTTCGATGGCGACTTCGTGCTGAAGCTCGAGTTCCGGGCGACGCCGAACGCCGACGGTGGTGTCTTCCTTCGCGGCCCCCAGCTCCAGGTACGCGACTACAGGTTGGCGGGTCCTTACACGTCACTCGCGTCGTATCGGCCGCAGGAGTGGAACGAGCTCGTCGTGACGGTGACGGGCGAGACGGCCCTGGTCACGTGCAACGGCGAGGTCATCGAGAAGGCCTTCGCCGTCCCCGCGTCGGGTCCCATCGGCCTCGAAGCCGATCGCGGACAGATGGAGTACCGCCGCATCCGCATCTCGCAGTCACGCTGAGCCGGCGGTGGCGTCAGGCGAGCGCGCGCGTCAGTACCGCGTACGCCTGCCGACGCGCTTCCTCGGGGAAGTCATGATCGGCGTCCGGATGGATCACCGTGAGGCCATCAGGCGCGCCGAGCAGCCGATAGACGGGCCGCGCGGCAGCGGCGATGCGATCCACGCTCGCCCAGCGGAAGTTCGTGTCGCGCAGTGGCGCGCTGATGAAGCACGGGCGCGGCGCGAGCGCACCGATCATCTCGGCGAAGTCGAACGGGATGGCGTCGAGCCGTCCGGCGTAGTCGAGCAGGCGCGGCATGTACCGGAGCTGGCACCAGCCCTTCTCCGCCTGCCAGACCTGCGGGTTGCCGTCGTAGTAGTCCGTGTACAGGTCGAGCCCGCAACTGGAGACGACAGCCGCGATCCGCTCGTCGAACACGGCGGTATAGACGGCGTTGTGTCCGCCCAGCGAGTGGCCGATCGCGCCGACGCCGCCGGGCCGCACGAACGGCAGCGACTCCAGCACGTCCACGCCGCGCATGTTGTCCCAGATGGCCTTCATCGTCCCGCTCACGTAGCCGAGGCCGAGGACGTCCGGTTGGTAGCGGGCGAGCAGGGGATATGACGGCGCGAGCGTCACGAAGCCGCGTTCGGCGAGTTCGGCGGCATATGCGCGGTTCGGGCGTCCGCCGAGGCCGACAACCACGTCGTGGCCGATGGCGTTGTCGGTGGGATGCAGGCACAGGATGGCGCGTGCGGATGCGCGTCCAGACAGCGCGGCCTTGGGCACGAGCAGCCACGCCGGCGTCCGCGATCCCGGCTCCGACGCATATGTGATCGCCCGACGCACGTAGGTGCCCGCGTCCACCTCGTTCGTGATCCGGATGTCGAGCGGCGTCCGTCGTTGGCTGCCGGGCACGGGGCCCATCACGTCCTGCATCGCAGCGAGAATCGTGGCGCGGCGTCGGCGCCATTCGTCGGGTGTGGTGACGGAACGAATCGCGCCCGTGTCATCCCGATAGAGGAGCAGATCGAGGCGATCGAGCCTGGTGGGACCCGACGGCTGCCCCTGCGCCCGCGCGCGCACTGCCGCTCCACACGCGGCGGCACCGAGCCCCTGCAGGAACGTGCGACGACTCGCGGGCGAGATCATGCGCCGCACTTCACCGCAACGAGCGTCGCACGTCAAGATGAGGTCAGTCGGGCAGCGCGAACGCCACGATCGTACCGCCGGCGGGCCTGCCGGACTTCCCGCCACCGGCTGAAATCACCACGTACTGCTTGCCGTTGGCCATGTACGTGCTCGGTGTGGCGGTACCGCTGAAGGGCAGCGTCGCCTGCCACAACACGCGGCCCGTCTTCTTGTCGAACGCACGGAACGTCTCGTCGGCCGACGCGCCGATGAAGATCAGGCCGCCGGCCGTGACGACGGGACCGCCGTAGTTCTCGGTGCCCGTCGGCGGGATGCCGCGCGCGGTGAGTTCCGGGTACTCGCCGAGCGGCACCTTCCACAGCAACTCGCCGGTGTTCATGTCGACGGCGTTCAGCGTGCCCCACGGCGGTTTGATCGCGGGATAACCTTCGCGATCGAACCACCGCTGGAATCCGCCGAATGCATACGGCGGCTCGACCTCGGTGTCATCGTCGGTCTTCGCGTTCGTCGTCGTGGGCGGCTCGACGCCGAACAGGAACCCGACGATGGCGGTGCGCTGGCGCTGACTGAGACGCTCGAAGGGCGGCATGCGGCCGCCACCCTGGACGATCACGTTCGCCACGTACTCCTGTGTGCGCGAGCCCTTCAGCGTGTCGAGTCGCGGCATGCCTCCGCGTGGATCGCCGCGTCGATCGGCGCCATGACAGGCCGCGCAGTGAACCAGGTACTGCCGGTGGCCCAGGCTCAACGCCGCGCCCGAGTCGTCGCGCGTCGGGATCATCCTGTAGAACCACGGGATCTCGTTGACGTTCGCGTAGAGCACGCCGTCGGGATCCACTGCCGCGCCGCCCCACTCGAACCCGCCGTCGGGGCCGGGGAACAGGATCGTCTCGTCGGTGCTCGGCGGGGGCATCGCACCCGCGTTGCCGCTGCGCGCGAAGCGCTCGCTCGTGAGCAGGCGCGCCATCGGCGAGATGTCCGACACATCGTCTGCCGTGTAGCGCTGGCGCATGAGCGGCGCCGGCTTCTCCGGCACGGGTTGCGTGGGCCATACCTGCACGCCGGGGATGCGTGCTGGCGTCGTCGGGCGCTCGTGGACCGGCCACAACGGCGCGCCCGTCACGCGATCGAACGCGAAGAGCAGCCCGTGCTTGGTGCCCTGCGCGACGGCATCGATGCGTTTGCCGTCATGCGTCACCGTGAGCAGCGTCGGTGGCGCGGGCATGTCGAGGTCCCACAGATCGTGATGGACGATCTGGTAGTGCCAGAGGCGGCGCCCCGTGTTGGCGTCGAGCGCGATCACCGAGTTGGCGAACAGGTTCTCGCCATACCTGTCGGCGCCCCAGAAGTCGGGTCCCGCGGTCTCGGTGGAGACGTATACGATGCCGCGCTGTTCGTCCACCGAATGCCCGGACCAGTCCGACGCGCCGCCGGCCGTCTTCCACGCGTCTGGCGGCCACGTGTCGTAGCCTTCTTCACCGGGCCGAGGGATCGTGCGAAACGTCCATTTCAGTTCGCCTGTCCGCACGTCGAAGGCCCTGATGCCGCCGGCCACGTCTTCCGGGATGAGCCCGCCGACGATCAGCAGGTCCTTGTACACGACGCCCGGCGTGTTCAGCTTGACCGATGGCGTGCCGCCGAGGCCGAGTCCGCGTCCGAGGTGGATCGATCCGTTGTCGCCGAACGTACGAATCGGCGTACCCGTCTCGGCGTCGAGTGCGTACAGCCACGTGCCCGCGGAGGTGAACACGCGTTTGTCGCCGCCATCGGCCCAGTACGCCAGGCCGCGCTGCCTGTTGCCGACGGCGTCTTCGCGTTCCGTCAGCGGATCGAACCGCCAGCGCAC
>CAYRAE010000358.1:0-4302 GCA_964422175.1 uncultured Luteitalea sp.
GTTGGCTGCTGGGAGACTTCGGGACGAGCGGGCCTGGCTCCCAGGACGAGACGGGCTACGTGGTGTACTTCTCCGACAGGCGTACCAACAGGAACGCGTCTGGCGTCGAGACGGGCGAGTATGGCTGGGAGGACTTCATCAACACCGACTCGGTGAGCACGCCGAATGGCACGCTCCAGACCGGCGAAGACATGAACGGGAACGGGACGCTCCAGACCTACGGCAACACGCCTGTCATCCCCTATACAGTGCTGGCCCCGCTTTCCACAGGTACCACCACGCCGTGGGGGGCCGGAAGCCCGATCAACGCCGGCGTGAACGTGTGGGGCAGTCGTGTCAACTCCGGTGTCGCGCGCGCCAATCGCGCCGTGTTCTTCCGCAGGGCCCTCAAGCTCGTCAACGGTGGACTCAACCAGTTGCCGTCGAACGGCCCGCAGGGGCTGACGGTGGCGTCCGAGAACCCCGTCTACGTGCAGGGCAACTACAACGCCTGCGGCCTGCCGACGGCATCGTGCACCTCCAATGGCTTCAACGGCAGCAACCACAGGTCGGCGGCCATCATCGCCGACGCCGTCACGCTGCTGTCGCGCAACTGGAACGACGCCAACTCCTTCAACACGCCGCACAATCACGCCGCGCGGACTGCCGCGACGACGTGGTACCGCATGGGCGTGATCTCGGGCAAGGGCATCAACTTCCCGTTCCCGAACAACAACGCTGGTGACGCCGCCAACTACGGGTCCGACGGCGGCGCGCACAACTTCATGCGGTTCCTCGAGAACTGGGGCTCCGCGACGTTCAACTATCGAGGCTCGATGGTCAGCCTCTTCACCAGCCGGCAGGCCGTCGGCACGTGGAAGTGCTGCGTCAACGTGTACAGCCCTCCGGGCCGTAGCGTGGCGTTCGACGAGGAGTTCCTCGTGCCGTCGATGCTGCCCCCGCGCACGCCGATGTTCCGCGACATCAACACGCTGACGTTCAGGCAGCTCCTGCGCCCGACGCAGTAGTCGAAGGGGCTGAAGCCCCTTCGCTCCATCCCCTGAATGGGGAAGCGACCGACATTCCCGGCATCGCGACATTTCCCGGCATTTCAGGCAGAGTCGGCTCTCCGAGCCAGATCCTGCCTGCCTGTGCCACTAGAATCGTTGTGTGCGTCGCTGGGCGTGGGTCGTCGTCGTGGTCGGGATGCTCGCGGGCACGGCGGTACGTGCCGGTGACGCGGTTGACGTTCCCGAATGGCCGGAGCTGTACGACGCGGCGGTGATCGCGATCGACGGCGGCGATGCGCTGACGGCCGTCGAGGCCGTCGAGCGCGCGACGCGGCGCGCGCCACCCAATCACCCCTTCCTGCTGTACGCGCAGGTGCGCGCCTATACGCTCGCGGCACGCTACCGCGACGCGTTCGACGCGCTGGGTCTGCTCGCCGACAAGGGCATTGCGGCGGACGTGCTCGTCTCGCCCGCGTTCGAGACGCTGCGCGACCAACAGGCGTGGCCCGCATGGCAGGAGCGGCTGCAGGCGCTCGTCGCCCCCGCCGAACACAGCGTCGTGGCCTTCCGGCTCAACGAGCCCGACTTCTTCCCCGACGCGATGACGTACGACAAGGGATCGCGACGCTTCCTCGTCGGCAGTCTCCACAAGCGCAAGGTCGTGGTGGTCGACGAGATCAACGGCCGCACCGCCGACTACGCGACGTTTCGCGAAGCGGGTTTTCTCGGCGTGCGTGGTCTCGTGGCCGACAACGTGCGTGGAGCGCTGTACGTGCTGAGCGCTGGCGATCGCACGATGCAGGGCTACGGCGACGATGCGGAGGGGCAGGCGTTCCTGCATCGGCTGCAGCTGTCGTCGGGCAGGCAGGTCATGCGCCTCGCGCCGCCGGCCGCCGCCAGCGGGCACCTGCTCACGGACATCGTGCAGGCGCCCGACGGCACGCTCTACATGACCGACGGACGGACCGGCGCGCTGTATCGCTGGAAGCCCGGCACGCGCGCCATCGAACCGTTCGTGAGCCTCGGCACGCATCTCCAGCCGCGCGGGCTCGCGTGGAGCGGCGATGGCCGCGCGCTCTACGTCGCGCACATCGAAGGACTGTCGCGGGTCGACATGCGGACGCGTGATGTCAGTCCCGTCGGTCACGCCCCGTCGCTCACGCTCGTCGGGATCGACGGCCTCGCCAGCCATCGCGGCGATCTCATCGCCGTGCAGAGCGGCCTGCCGAAGCTGGCGCGCGTCATGAGACTGCGGCTCACGGCAGACGGCCTCAACGTGCGCGCCGTGGACATCCTCGACGCGAACCTCCCCGACCACGACATGCCGACAGCCGGCGTGATCGTCGGCGACGGCTTCTACTACGTCGCCAACAGCCAGACCAACCGCTTCACCGCCCCCGGCGTCCCCGCTGCCGTCGAGACGCTGCAGAAACCGATCGTCAGGCGAGTGAACCTGGCCGCCGCGCCGTAGCGCCTAGATCGGATCCCCGGCTGGCGTGGCGAGCGGCCTCTGGGGCGTGTAGGGCGAGTACGGACGCTGGGCGTACCGTTCGACGTCGCGCTGCATGGCGATCTTGTGCGCCACCCACTCTGGCGTGGCCTGACCCTCCGGGAAGAGCAGCATCGGCAGACCCGCCACGGCGCGCTGTGCGATGGCCCGGACGTCGGCAGAGGCGTTCTCGTTCACACCCAGATCCATCAACCGCATCACGAGCACCGACTGCGCCGCACGCTGCGCGAGCGCCGTCGTACTCTCGCGGCTCATGTCGCCCCTCAGCGTACGTCCGATCGCATTGACGACGTCGCGCAGCTGCAACTGCTTCGCGTCGCGCGCGTGAAACTCGACGATCCGCGCGGCGCGCTCGGGGTTGAGCAGGCCGGCAATCGTCATGTCCGCGGCGATGGACGCCGCCGACGCCGGGTCGAACGTGAGGCCGGTCCGTCGCGGGAAGAGCTCCGTGTTGAACCCGCCGAACGCGTCGGTGCGCGGCTGCAGGAGTGCGAGGATGCGATCGGGCACGACGAGCACGTCAGGCGTCAGCGTCGTGAGCAGCGCATCGAGCGCCGCACGCTGCACGTCGGGCGGTACGATGCGCGTCGACTCGGGCACCGGCGCGGCACCCTTGCGGACGGCATACGAGTAGTACTGTCCGCCCACCGATTTCACCGTGGCCTGCACCTGGTACCGGTGATGGAAATACAGGGGCAGGAACTGCTGTTCGAGGAAGCTGAGCGACCGGCCCTCCGGGATGTGCGTCACGTCGAAGCCGCGCATCGCGATCGCGCGCACCGCCAGCTCGTGCTTCAGGCTCTCCACGGGATCGGCGCCGTTGTCCCACAGGCTGGCGAGCGGATGCGCAGCGCCGGCGGGCCGGGCATCGGTATCGGAGATGTACAGCATGCCCTTGCTCGTGGCCTCGTCGACGAGTGCTGCGAGGGCGGCCGCTTCATTCGTCCCGGATGCGAACTGGCCGTACGCGTACTTCACGGCGAAGACGTCGAACGGTCCGACGCCGACGCCGTACGCCTCGGACATGTCGATCTTTCCGTCGACGATGCGCGCCATCGGCGACGGGTAATCCATCACCGACGCGCGACCGTACGTGCTCGCCGCGAAGTTGTGCGAGAAGCCGAGCGTGTGACCCACCTCGTGCGCGGACAGCTGCCTGATGCGCGCGAGCGCCATGGCCGTCACGTCCGTCGCGGGATCGAGCGCCGCCAGATACTCCGCCTCGGGGGCGTCACCCGCCATGCAGCGCAACGGGTCATCATCGGTGGCCAGGTTCGTGAGGGCCGTGCCGATCATGATGTCCTGTCGCACGCGCAGCGATCCGAGGCTGACGTTACCCTTCAGGATCTGTCCCGTGCGCGGATCGGTGACGGCGGCGCCATACGACCAGCCGCGCGTCGACCTGTGGACCCAGTGGATCATGTTGTAGCGGAGATCCATGGGATCGGCGTCGGCGGGCAGTACGCGCACCTGGAACCCGTTCCTGAAGCCGGCCGCCTCGAACGCCGCGGCCCACCACTGCGCGCCTTCGACCAGTGCGCTCCTGATCGGTTCCGGTGTGCCGTTGTCCACGTAGTAGACGATCGGTTCCACCACGTCGCTGACCGCGGCTGACGGGTTCGTCTTCTGCAGGTGATGGCGCAGGATCCAGTGCTTCTCGATCGGGTCGGTGATCGGTGACGCGTAATCGTGGAACGTCATGTCGATGCCGCCCGTACGCGGGTCGGCCACGCGTGGCTTGTACGAGTGCGTGGCGAGGTCGGGCAGTTCGACGAACGAGTGGTGCTGCCGCACGGTGAGTGA
>CAYRAE010000359.1:0-4294 GCA_964422175.1 uncultured Luteitalea sp.
TCGGCATGGCGTGCGGATTCTGTCATGTCGGATTCAACCCGCTGTCGCCGCCTGTCGATCCCGAGAAGCCGAAGTGGAGCGAACTGGCCGGCGCGATCGGGAACCAGTACTGGGAGGAAGGCCGGCTCTTCAACCTGAAGATGACGCCGCGCGACTTCAGGTGGCATCTCGGCAATCGACAGCCGCCGGGGACGTCGGACACGTCGCGCTTCGCGACGGATCACAATCACAACCCCAGCAACATCAACTCCATCTTCCTGCTGGCCAATCGGCCGACGGTGATGGAGCAGATGCCTGACGGCAGCGAGCGTGCCGTGCACCACATCCTCAAGGACGGCGCCGACTCGGTGGGCGTGGCAGGCGCGTCGCTGCGCGTGTACGTGAACATCGGCATGTGCTCGGACCTGTGGCTGTCGCTGATCGATCCGGTGGCGGGACTCTCGCCGCAGAAGCCGTTCCGCATGGCCCAGGCGCGCGAGACGTGCCAGGACTGGCGCGACACGGAAGCGCGCATGGAAGCGGCGGAAGCGTTCCTGAAGACGATCAAGCCGATGCACCTCGCAGACGCGCCCGGCGGCGCGCGGTATCTCACGGAGTCGTCCGAAGAGGTGGCGCGCGGCGCTCAGGTGTTCGCGCGCGAGTGCGCGCGCTGCCACTCGAGCAAGCAGCCGCCGTCGCCGATCGCGGATCCCGCCGCGCGACTCGCATGGTTCGAGGATGCCGTGCGCTCGTCCGACTTCCTGGCCGACAACTTCCTCTCCGACGATCGCCGGTATCCGGTGAAAGAGATCGGCACGAACGTCGCGCGTGGGATCGCGACCAACGCACAGCGCGGCAACGTGTGGGAGGAGTTCTCGTCCGAGACGTACAAGCGACTGCCGGCGGCCGGCGAGATCTCGGGCCTCTACAACCCTCAGAAGCCCGATAAGCCGCTGTCGTTCACCGTGGCGGGCGGCGGGTACTACAGGACACCGTCGCTCGTGTCGATGTGGGCCACGGCGCCGTACCTGCACAACAACGCGCTCGGCACGTACGTGAAGGATCCGTCCGTGAGCGGCAGGATGACGGCGTTCACCGACGCCGTGCAGAAGCTGCTCTGGCCAGAGAAACGTCTCGGCGTGCAGTCGATCATCGTCACCAGCGTGCCGAGCGAGCTGGCCGTCACGGGACGGGACAGGCCGGTGCAGATTCCGTCGGGCACGCCCGTCGACCTCATCGCGCGCGTCGACCCCACCCGACTGCCCGCGCTCGTGCGCAACCGCGTCGTGCTGAACCTGCTGTCAGACGATGCGCTGTTCCGTGGGTTCCTGCGCAACAACGTGGCGCCTGATTTCGTGCTCGATCGCGGGCACGTGTTCGGCGCACAGGCGAGCGACGCCGACAAGCGCGCGTTGATCGCGTACCTGAAGCGGATGTAGCCATGGCCGATCCCATCTTCGAACCACTGGCGTTCCGCCATCTCACGGTGAAGAACCGGATCTTCCGGTCCAATGTGTCGGGCCGCTTCGACAACTACGACGGCAGCGGCAACCAGGCACGCATCAACTGGGAGACGAAGTTCGCGGCGGGCGGCGTCGGCGCGATCGTGTCGTCGTTCGTCCCCGTGACGATCCGCGGCCGCATCGTGCCCAACTACGCGACGATCGATCGCGACGAGCGCATCCCGTTCTGGAGAGCCGTCGGACGCGCGGTACACGCGCACGACTGCCGGTTCATCATGCAGTTGTCGCACGCGGGCCGGCAGCGCGACATCCCCGGCATCGAGTACGAGCAGGCGTGGAGCTGCACCGATCGCGACGAGCCTCTGCACGGCTTTCCGTGCGTGGCGATGACGCAGGCACAGATCGGCGAAACGGTGGCGGCGTTCGCGGCGGGTGCGCGACGTGCACGTGCGGCCGGCCTCGACGGCGTGGAACTGCACGCGGCCAACGGGTACCTCTTCACGCAGTTCCTGAGCTCGGCGATCAACGATCGACAGGACGACTACGGTGGACCGCTCGCGCAGCGCGCGCGGTTCCTGCTCGAAGTGGTGGCGGCGATTCGTGCGGAGGTGGGGACCGACTTCCACCTGCAGGTGAAGATCAGCGCCGAGGACCACAACGACGCCCTCGACAGGCACGAGAAACCCGGCAACACGCTGGACGACACGGTGCAGGTGTGCAGGTGGCTCGACGAGGCGGGCGTCGACGCGATCCACGTGTCGTCTGGCAGCTACTTCCCGCACCCGCGCAATCCGCCGGGCTCGTTCCCCGTGAGCGAACTCCTGAAGACGTACGACCAGTTGCTCTCGAGCGGGAGCCGCGCGTTCAGGAACTATCTGCTGTTCCGGTTCGATCCCACGCAGCGCCTCTTCGAACGCCGGTGGGAGGAGGCGCGAGGCGATCGCATCGAGGGCATCAACCTGCCCGACGCGCGCGCGATCAAGGCGGCCGTCAGCGTGCCCGTCCTCTGCACGGGCGGGTTCCAGAACGCGGAAGTGATTCGTGAAGCGATCCGTCAGGGCTTCTGCGACGGCGTCACGATGGCGCGTCCGCTCATCGCCAACAACGACCTCGTGAAGCAGTTCGCGGCAGGGATGGGTCGCCCGGCGCGCCCCTGTACGTACTGCAACAAGTGTCTCGTCCACGCCGTGGAGAACCCGCTCGGGTGCTACGACGTCACGCGCTTCGATTCGTACGACGCGATGGTGGCGCAGATCATGAGCGTCTTCGAGCCGGCACCGTTCGCATGACGGGGTGATGTCGTGACGTCCTCTCACCGGAAGTCGGGTGGAGGTCAGGGGCTTCAGCTCCTGGCACACCGCCGCGCAGGTACGCTCCTCGCGCTGCTCCTGCTCGCGGCGTCCGTCGGCCTGCGCGCGTCCAATCCGTCGCGCAACGACGGGCCCTCGTTCACCGACATCGTCGAGCACTTCAAGTACGGATCGATCGGCGCCGAGGAGAACTCGGGTATCCCGTACTGGATCTGGAAGGTGCTGCCCGACGTCTGCGAGTCGGCACTGCCGGCGCGGCCCGGCACGGGCTACGAGCGCATCGGCTTCCTCTCCGATGGCTCGGCGCACGGGCGTCCGATCGGCACGTCGTTCAGGCCGGGCAACGGCGATCGCGTCGGTCTCAACTGCGCCACGTGCCACGTGGGCACGCTGCGCGAGTCGCCAGATGCGGCGCGGCAGGTGATCGTCGGCATGCCCGCCAACCAGATGGATCTGCAGGGCTACGGCCGCTTCCTCACCGCGTGCGCGAAGTCGCCCGCGTTCGAGACCGGCCGTCTCATCGATGCCATCCGCAAGGCCAACCCCGAGTTCGGCTTCTTCTCGCGCCTCGCGTACCGGCTGTTCATCGTGCGCGCGGCGCGCAACGGCATCCTCGATCGCGCGAAACAGAACGCGTGGTTCGACGATCGGCCCGCGTTCGGCCCCGGGCGCGTGGACACGTTCAACCCATACAAGGTGCTGCTCGGCGTGCCGATGGACGCCACCGTCGGCACCGTCGATCTGCCGTCGATCTGGCAGCAGCGGCCGCGTGAAGGCCTGTGGCTCCACTGGGACGGCAACAACGATCGCGTCGAGGAGCGCAACAAGAGCGCGGCGATCGGCGCGGGCGCCACGCCGAAGTCGCTCGACCTGCCGTCGATGGCCCGCATCGAGCGCTGGCTGCTCGACTTCCCGCCGCCGGCGTATCCCGCGGCACGCATCGATCAGTCGCGCGCCGACGCGGGTCGCGCCGTGTACGCCACCGCGTGTGCGTCGTGTCACGACTTCGGGGGTTCGGCGGTCGGCCAGGTGACACCGATCGACGCGATCGGCACGGATCGCGAGCGTCTCGACTCCTTCACGCCCGCGCTGGCCGTTGCGATGAACACGATCGGCAAAGGCTATCCGTGGAAGTTCTCGCACTTCCGCAAGACCGAGGGCTACGCCAACATGCCGCTCGACGGGCTGTGGCTGCGCGCGCCGTACCTGCACAACGGATCGGTGCCCGATCTCCGCTCGCTGCTGTTCCCCGAGGAACGCCCGGCGACGTTCCATCGCGCGTACGACGTGTACGACTGGGCGCGCGTCGGCTTCGTCAGCACCGGTCCTGACGCCGAACGCGAGGGCGTGCGCTTCGACACGAGCCTCCGCGGCAACGCCAACACCGGCCACACATACGGCACCACCCTCCCCTCGTCTGACAAGCTCGCGCTGCTCGAATACCTCAAGACACTGTAGGGGCCGAGCGGTCGAGCCGGGCCGAATGACGGCGTTGGGCCTTCGCCGTCAGCCCGTGGCTCCGACGTACACGGGCGACGGGAC
>CAYRAE010000360.1:0-4286 GCA_964422175.1 uncultured Luteitalea sp.
TCGGTCTTCAACCTCTTCGTCGTCTCGGTGTTCTGGGCGTTCATGGTGGACGTCTTCACGCGCGAGCAGGGCAAGCGTCTCTTCGGCTTCATCGCGGCTGGCGCGACGGTGGGCGCCATCCTGGGATCGTTGGTGCCGGCGCTGCTGGCGCAGCGCATCGGCAGCACGCCGCTGTTGCTCGTGTCGGTGGTGCTGCTCGAAATCGCGGTGTTCGCCATGATCCGGCTGTCTGGCATCGCCACGGCCCTTCGGACGGCCACGGGCGGCGCGAGCGAGGACGCGCCGATCGGTGGCGGCGCGCTGGCGGGGTTCAAGCGCGCCCTGAGCAGCCCGTACCTGCTCAACGTCTCCCTCTACATGCTGCTGTACACGTTCACGTCCACCGTCCTGTACTTCCAGCAGGTCGACATCGCCGCGAGCTACTTCGACAGCCGGGGCGCGCGAACGGCGTTCTTCGCACGCGTCGACCTCGCGGTGAACGTGCTGACGCTGGTGACGCAACTCTTCATCACGAGCCGGCTGCTCCAGTGGCTGGGCGTGGCGCTGACCCTCTCGATCCTGCCGCTGTTCAGCGTGCTCGGGTTCGCGTGGCTCGGCGTGATGCCGACGATCGCCGCCATCGTGGTCTTGCAGGTCACGCGCCGTGCGAGTAACTTCGCCATTGCGCGCCCCACACGCGAATTCCTGTACACGGTGCTGTCCCGGGAGGACAAGTACAAGGCCAAGAGTCTCATCGACACGGCCGTGTACCGGCTCGGCGATCAGGTGGGCGCGTGGTCGTATGCCGCACTCGGCGCGCTGGGTCTGGCGCTGCCGGGTATCGCGCTCTACGTGGCCGTCCCTGTCTCGCTGGCGTGGCTCGCCAACGCGTTCTGGCTCGGCAAGCGTCAGGAGCGCATGGCGCAGGAAGCCTGAGGGAGGACACACACCGATGACCCGTTCACATACCCGCATGACGCGACGCGACGCCCTCGGCACCGTTGCTGCCGCTGGCGCCGGCCTGGTCCTGGCACACTGGTCCTCGTCCACGGTGGAAGGCCAGGCACTGCCCGCCATCCTCAAGAGGATCCCCAAGAGCGGCGAACAGATTCCGGTCATCGGGCTCGGGACCAATCTGTACAACGTGAAGACGCCGGAGGAACTGGCGCCGCTGCGCGACGTGCTCCGCGAGATGCCGGCGACGGGCGGCACGTTGATCGACACGGCGCCAGGCTACGGCCGCTCCGAGATCATCCTCGGCGAATTGATGGCCGAACTGGGCAATCGCGACAAGTTCTTCCTGGCCACGAAGGTGATGGCGCCCAACGGCGACGCGGCGGCAGGACAGGCGCAACTCGAGGAATCCTTCCGTCGCCTCAAGACGGACCGCATCGAGTTGATGCAGGTCCACAGCCTCAACGGCACGGCCGCCATCATGCCGACGCTGCTGAAGATGAAGGAGCAGGGGCGCATCCGCTACATCGGCGTCACCACGTCGGAAGATCGCCAGCATCCGGACCTGCTCGCCCAGATGCGGGAGTTCCCGCTCGACTTCATCCAGGTGGACTACTCCCTCGACAACCGCAACGCCGCGCAGGACGTGCTGCCGCTCGCGCAGGAACTGAAGATGGGCGTGCTCACGAACCTGCCGCTCGGCGGCGGTCGCGGCAGCCTCTTCCGTCGTGTGCAGGGACAGCCAGTGCCGGAATGGGCCAGAGCGTTCGACGCCTCGTCCTGGGCCCACGTGTTCCTGAAGTACGTGGTCTCGCACCCGGCCATCACCGTGGCGATTCCCGGCACGAGGCAGGTGACCAACCTGAAGGACAACCAGGGCGCCGGCAAGGGCAAGCTGCCGACGGCTGCCCAGCGCGCCGAGATCGAGAAGTTCTGGGACAGCCTCCCGCAACCATGAGCAGCCCTCCCCTGTTCCCGTTGCGAGTGGTGGCCATGGCGGCGCTGCTGGCGCTGCCGTGTCATGTGTCCCAGGCGCAACCCGCCGCCGCTCCTCGAGCGGCGACGGCCCCTGCGCCAGTACTCGTGTCGCCGGAGGTCCACGCCGACGGCCGGATCACGTTCAGGTTCCGTGCGCCAACGGCCGGAGACGTCTCGGTCGGCCGTTCGGGTGCGGATCGTCTGCCGATGGTGAAAGACGAGGAGGGCGTGTGGTCGGCGACCACGGCCGCCCTCGAGCCCGACATCTACCAGTACACCTTCAGTGTCGATGGCCAGGCAACGCTCGATCCGCTGAACACGTGGGTCGCGCCCAACCTGCTCAACATGTCGAACATGGTGCGCGTGCCGGGGCCGTCGTCCGGCGACGGGCATCGCCCCTGGGACGTGGCCGACGTGCCGCGCGGCCGGCTGCACCGCCACTTCTACAAGTCCGCACGGGTAGGCGATCATCGCGACTATTACGTCTACACGCCGCCGGGCTACGACGCCCGCCGCACGGAGGCGTATCCGGTCCTCTACCTCCTCCACGGCTTCTCTGACGATGCGAGCGGGTGGACGGCGGTGGGTCAGGCGCACGTCATCCTCGACAACCTGATCGCGGCACGGACGGTCACGCCGATGCTCGTGGTGATGACGCTGGGTTACGGCGCACCGGAAATCGTCACGCGTGGCCCGCGTGCGCCGGGTTTGGGTCAGAAGAACATGGAGGGCTATCGCGACGCGCTGTTGGCGGAGGTCATCCCGGCCATCGAGCGCGACTATCACGCCGACACGCGCCGCGAACGCCGGGCGATTGCGGGTCTGTCGATGGGCGGGGCGGAAAGCCTGTTCGTGGGCCTGAATGCCATCGACAGGTTCGGATGGATTGGCGCCTTCAGCTCGGGTGGGCTTGGCGACGCGGCACAGTTCGCCACGCTGTTCCCGGCGCTCACCGCGGCGGAGGGCAAGCGGCTGCGCCTGCTGTGGATCGCCTGCGGCACCGAGGATCGCCTGATCGACGCCAACCGACAGTTCCGCGCCTTCCTCACCGAACGTGGAGTGCCGCACGAGGCGATCGAGACGGCTGGCGCACACACGTGGACCGTCTGGCGCCGTAATCTCGCCACGTTCGCCACGCTGATCTTCCGCTGAACACGTGGCAGGGGCGTACGGCCATTCGCCCCTGCACCGGGGTCTGTCTCCTAATCCGGACGTGCGTCGTTCTCTGGAGGCAGTGCCCGGTCGCCCGACGACGGGCCGGACAAGTCCGGCCCCTTCGCAAAACCGGCCTCAGTTGAAGGTAGGGCCGGCTCGCCGAGCCCGGCCGACGCACAACACGGCGAGAACGTGTCAGTCAGGGGGGACACTCGACGCTGGTATCCAACTTGCTCTCAACCACGACAGGCGCCCTTTTCAGGAGTTCCGCACGTGAAACAGTTCGGAAGAAGTCTGGTGGTTGCGACGGCCGTGCTCACGGCAACGGCGTTCGTGCCTGAACTTGCATTCGCCCAGCGCTCGCGCGGCGGTGGAGGTGGGTCGCGCGGCGGCACCGTCGGGCGAGCCGTGCCTCGCGGCGGCGGCGCTGTGCGCCCTGGCGGCGCGGTGCGCCCTGGCGGCGTGCGTCAGGGTGGACGCTCCTACCGTCCGGTGTACGTGGCACGCCCCGGATTCTATGGTGGTTGGGGCTGGGGCGCCGGCGCATGGGGCTGGGGCCCTGGCTGGTGGGGTCCGGGCTACGCGAGCAGCATGTGGTGGCCGGGCTGGGGTTGGTGGGGCGGGCCGGCGATTTACGCGCCTCCGTACGGTCTGAGCGTGACCAGCAACGCGCGTTTTCTGGTCACACCACGAGAAGCCGAGGTCTACATCGACGGCGCGCTGGCCGGTATCGTGGACCAGTACGACGGCGTCTTCCAGAGCCTGACGCTCGCGCCGGGCACGCACACGATTTCGCTCTATCTCGACGGCTTCAGGCGCGTCGATCGCAGCGTGTACGTGGCGCCCGGGTCGACCTTGAAGCTGCGCCATACGATGGAGCCGCTGCCCGCTGGTGCCGGGCCCGACGAGCGACCGGTGCTCGCCCCACGGCCCGAGCGACAGGCCATCGAAGCGGGCCCTGGCGAAGCGCCTGACGAGCCACCCGTTGCACGGGCGCCTCGTCCACCGCGTGAGCCCCGTGAACCGCGGGCGCCGCGCGCACCACGACCGCCGCGACCTGGCGACGCACGGCCCGACGTGGCCGACGGTGGCCTGCTCGTCATTCGCGTGCAGCCGGCGGATGCCGACGTGGTGATCGACGGGCAGCGGTGGCAGACACCCGACAGCACCAGGCCGCTGGAAGTCCGTGTGCCCGCCGGGCGCGTCAGAATCGAAGTGCG
>CAYRAE010000361.1:0-4266 GCA_964422175.1 uncultured Luteitalea sp.
GCACGAGCGGAGGACTGTCGGATGTCGAGACGACCACCACCGAGCGGCGTCGTCCTTCGGGACCGAGATCGTGCTCGAGGAAGCTGCGCACTTCGCGTCCGCGTTCTCCGACGAGCGCGATCACCGCCACGTCGGCGGCCGTGCCGCGCGCCATCATGCCGAGCAGCGTGCTCTTGCCCACGCCGCTCCCGCCGAACAGGCCCACGCGCTGCCCGCGCCCCATCGTCAGCAGCGCGTCGAGCGCACGCACCCCCGTGCCGATCGGCCTGTCGACGGGCTGTCTGGACAGCGGATTGAGCGGCGGTGGATGCAGCGGCCCCACATCGCTCGTGAGCAGCGGCCCCAGGTCGTCGAGCGGACGGCACAAGCCGTCGACCACACGCCCGAGCAGCGCATCGCCCACAGGCACGGCTGCCGGGCGTCCACGCGAGACGATGCGATCGCCTGGCCTGATGCCCGTGGTGGTGCCGAGCGGTACGGACTGGAGCAGTGAATCGCGGAAGCCGACGACTTCCAGCAGGAGCGGCGGCGCACCGTCGCGCGAGGCGATCTCGCACAACTCGCCCACGCGCACCCGAGGACCGCGCGACTCGACGAGCAGACCCACGGTACGCACCACCTGTCCCACCATGGGGAGGGGATCGGTCGCGTCGATCTGATCGCGATACCGGCTGAGCGAGAAGCTGGCGGAGAAGTCGAGCACGGACATCAGGCCACGCCCCGCCGTGACGGCAGCGAGACGACCCCATCCCCAAGCACCGCGCGCGCGATCTCGTCGACCTGCGCGTCGACCGATGCGTCGATCGTGCCGAACTCCGACTCCACCAGACAGCCGCCCCGCGCGACGCCCGGATCGGGCACGATCTCGACCTGGCGTCCGGAGAGCGGCGCAGTCTGCGCCGCGGTCACCGTGGTGTAGTCGTCCGGGTGCAGACGCACGGTTGCCGGTGTGGTCGCCCCCAGCCGTTCGAGCGCGATGTGCGCGAGCGCCGCCGTCAGTTCCTGA
Source organism: uncultured Luteitalea sp. (assembly GCA_964422175.1). Lineage (GTDB taxonomy): Bacteria > Acidobacteriota > Vicinamibacteria > Vicinamibacterales > Vicinamibacteraceae > Luteitalea. The sequence continues at coordinate 1,007 of CAYRAE010000361.1, forward strand.
TCGACGCTGACCTCACGATGCAGGACGCGTCGCGCGATCGCAATCGCGAGTTGCACGAGCTCGCGTTCCGTCTGCCGCACCATGCTGTCGCGCAGTCTCGACAGTTCTTCGAGCGTCTGCGCCAGGCGCCGCAGCATCGCCTCGGCGCGCTTGCCCCCGGCTTCGAGGCCCGCGCGTTCGCCCTGCGCGTACCCTTTCGTGAACGCATCACGTTCGAGGGCGGCAAGGTGCGCCTGCTGTTCGGGTGTCGGGGCCGACGCTTCGCCGACCACTGGCGAGGCAACCGCAGCACCGGCATGCGCGACTGGCGCCGGCGCACCGGCCTCGACTGGCGTCCAGATGTCGGCCGCCTCTGGCGTCACAGGCAGACGTTCGCCCGTGCCGATGGGACTCCACGCGAAACGCTCGACGAGTGCCAGGTCTGGCGCCACCAGGCGCGCCTTAGGTGACATAGGGCTCTCCCGCGGCGGCGCCTGTCTGCAGCAGCCCCTCTTCCTCCAGCTTGCGGGCGATGCCGACGATGTCCTGCTGGGCCTTCTCCACTTCTCGCAGGCGCACCGCACCGAGGAGTTCGATCTCCTCGCGAATCATGTCCACCGCGCGCTTGGACATGTTCTGGAAGAACCTGTTGCGCATCTCCTCCGACGTGCCCTTGAGCGCCACGGTGAGGACCTTCTTGTCCGCGCGCTGGACGATCTCGCGCAACGCGTTGTCGTCCACGTGGAGGAGGTCGTCGAAGACGAACATCAGATGTCGGATCGAGACCGCCAGGTCCGGCGTCTGCGTCTCGATGACCTCGAGCACCGACTGGCTGATGCTGCGATCGATGTGGTTGAGCAGTTCCGCCACCGCACGGATGCCGCCATGCGACTCGTGCGACGGCGTGCCGCCGAGGGACTTCAGCCGCTGTTCGATGACGGCCGAGATCCGCGAGATGACGTCCGGCGAGATTTCCTCGAGGTTGGCCATGCGCGTCACCACCTCGACCCGGAGTTCCTCGGGCAGACTCTGCATCAACTGCGACGCGGCGACCGGCTTGAGGTGCGCGAGAATCAGCGCGACCGTCTGCGGATGCTCGCTCTGGATGAACTTCGACAGCTGCTGCGGATCGGCGCGTTCGAGGCCGGTGAACGCGCGCGTGGACTTGACGTTCTTCACGACCTGATCGAGTACGCGCCTGGCCAGGTCTGCACCGAGCGACTGGGAGAGGAGCTTCGAGGCGTAGTCGACGCCGCCCTTGGTCACGTACTCGGCGGCGCGCCACATCTGGTGGAACTCCTCGAGCACCTCGGTCGCCGTGGCGGCCGACACGGGCCCGAGCAGCGCGATCTCGCGAGCGATGGCCTCGATTTCTTCCTCGTTCAGGTGCTTGAACAATGCGCCCGACGCTTCTTCACCGATGAGCACGGTGAGGATGGCTGCCTTGCGGATGCCGTTGAGATCGCTCGTCCCCGCGCGGGGCGCCAGTGCCGTGGCCATCGATCAGCCTCGCTCGCCTTCCGCCAGCCAGCCCCGAACGAGCTTGGCCGCGCTCTCCGGCTCGCTGTTGGCCAGGTTCACCATCCGCCGCGTCAGCACGGGCTGGCGGCGGTCGCCATCGTTGGGCGCCGCGTCGAGCTGCGCCTCGATCTCGCTCTCGATTTCCTCGATCGTGCGCGGCAACTGATGCGGCATGCCGATCGTCGCCTGCGGACCTGTCGCCGTCGGCATGGTGAGCAGTCTCCCGAGCACGGGCCGCACGAACAGCAACAGGACCATCGCCACGATGAGTACCGCGGCGACGCCCTTGACCGCGCCACCGCTCTGCTCACCCACGCGCTGCCACCACCTCGGCGGAGCCACAGGGTCCGCAACGGGACTTTCGAATGCCACGTTCTCGACGGTGAGCTGGTCGCCACGCTCCGTGTCGATCCCGAGCGAGGCAGACACCAGGTTCTGCAGCTTCTGCATCGCCGCCGGGTCGCGCGGCTTGCGGCGCGTGCTCACCGCACCGTCCTGCCCGGCGCTCGTGACGTGCTCGTCGTCGACCAGTACGGCAACGGACACCTTCGCCACTTCGCCGCGCGGGCGGATGGTGTGGGTCACCGTCTTGCTCACTTCATAGTTGGCGACCTTGCTGCTGCGCGTGACGCCGCGCGTCGTCGACGCTGTTGTCGTCACGGCCGTGGGGACCGGCGTGCCGTCCGGCCGCAGGGTGGCCGGCAGGTTGGCCTGCGCGCCCGCCACGCCACCCACGTTGTCGGTCGTGCCGCCTTCGGTGGTGCTCTGTTCGCTGCGCAGGACGGTGGTCGGGTCGTACTCCTCGCGCGTCTGTTCCTGTGACGCGCCGTGGAGCTGCACGGAGACGTTGGCGCGCACACGCTCGACGCCCACCACGGGTTCGAGCAGGGCGACCACCTTCATCGCCATGTCGCGTTCGTACTTTTGCTGGCGTTCCAGATCGACGCCCGCCATCGCGCCATCGTCGTGTCCGGCCGCGCCACGCGCCAGCGAGCGGCCGTTGCTGTCGATGATGACGACCTGTTCCGGACGCAGCCCCTCCACGCTCGCGGCGACGAGGTTGGTGATCGACGACGACGCCTGCGGCGCGAGTCCGCGCGTGCCCTTCAGCGTGAGCGTGACGGACGCCTTGGCCGGCTGCTCTTTGGCGCCGAAGAGCGATTCCTTCTGCATCGCGATGTGGACGCGCGCCGCCTGGACTTCCGAGAGCGTGGAGATCGTGCGCGCCAGCTCGCCTTCGAGCGCGCGACGGTAGTTCACGTGCTCGAGGAACTCCGTCTGACCGAACGCCACCTTGTCGAAGATCTCGAACCCGATGCGTCCGCTCGTCGGCATTCCCTCGCCGGCGAATCGCAGGCGCAGGGTGTCCGTGCTCCCTGCCGGCACGAGCACGGTCCGCCCACCGTCCTGAAGCCGGTACGTGACGTTCTCGGCGGTGAGACGGTCCACCACGCGTGCGGCTTCCTCGCCATTCAGGTCGCTGAAGAGCACGCGGTAGTCCGGGCGGTTCACGTACCAGGTCGTGCCGATCATCAGCGCCATCACGCCGACGAACACGGCGCCGAGCGACGCGAGTCTGGCTGTGCCGAGGGAAGCGTGGACGGCCTTGCCCCTCTCGACGAGGGCCTGCATTTGCATGGGTAGAGCCACGGCGGGGTCGAATCCTCGATGCGGTGGTGGTGGACGCGCCCTAGACGGGCATGCGCATGATTTCCTGGTACGCGCCAACCAGCTTGTTGCGCACCTGCACGCCGAACTGC
>CAYRAE010000362.1:0-2356 GCA_964422175.1 uncultured Luteitalea sp.
GCGATCTTCCTCGTGCACGTCGTCAAGACGATGCTGAACTACCGGCGCAACGCGGCGGCGCGCCCGGCGGCCTACCAGGACAAGAAGTGGGCCGGCCACACGAGCCGCAAGTCGTGGGCCTCGACCTCGATGGCCGTCACGGGCCTTGTCATCCTCGTGTTCGTGATCTCGCACGTGAAGATGTTCAAGTTCGGCGCGTGGTACGTGGATGCGGCCACCGGTGAGCGCGATCTGTTCCGACTCGTCGCCGAGATCTTCAGCAATCCGATCTACGTGGTGGCCTACGTGATCACGATGGGCCTCGTCGGGCTGCACCTCAGTCACGGTCTCTCGAGCGCCGTGCAGTCGCTCGGGCTCTCCAACCAGCGGGTCGGTCGCGGCCTGGTCCTCGGCGGCCGCGTGCTGGCCGCCATCATCGCCGGCGGCTTCGCGATGCTGCCGATCTACATGTACCTCGCTCACCAGGTGGCGCAGTGATGACGCTCGACAGCAAGATCCCGGGCGGTCCCATCGAAGGGAAATGGGATCGGTACAAGTTCGACGCGAAGCTGGTGAACCCGGCCAACCGTCGCAAGCTGACGGTCATCTGCGTGGGTACGGGCCTGGCCGGCGCATCGGCCTCCGCCTCGCTCGGTGAGCTCGGCTACAACGTCCTCACCTTCTGCATCCACGACAGCCCGCGCCGTGCGCACTCGATCGCCGCGCAGGGCGGCATCAACGCCGCGAAGAACTACCGGAACGACGGCGACAGCGTCTACCGCCTCTTCTACGACACGGTGAAGGGCGGCGACTATCGCGCGCGCGAGGCCAACGTCTACAGGCTCGCGCAGGTCAGCGTCGACATCATCGATCAGTGCGTGGCGCAGGGCGTGCCGTTCGCGCGCGAGTACGGCGGTCTGCTCGACAACCGGTCGTTCGGCGGCGCGCAGGTGTCGCGCACGTTCTACGCGCGCGGACAGACGGGCCAGCAGCTCCTCATCGGTGCGTACCAGTCGATGATGCGGCAGGTGGACGCGGGCACCGTCACGCTCATGGCCCATCGCGAGATGCTCGACATCGTCGTGGTCGACGGACAGGCGCGCGGCATCGTCACGCGCAACCTGGAGACGGGCGAGATCGAGAAGTGGGCCGGCGACGCCGTGCTGCTCTGCACGGGCGGCTACGGCACCGCGTACTACCTCTCGACCAACGCGGTGAACAGCAACGTCACCGCGTCGTGGCGCGCGCACAAGCGCGGCGCGCTGTTCGCCAACCCGTGCTTCACGCAGATCCACCCAACGTGCATCCCCGTGAGCGGCGATCACCAGAGCAAGCTCACGCTCATGAGCGAGAGCCTGCGCAACGACGGGCGCGTGTGGGTGCCGAAGAACGCGGGCGACAGGCGTCCGCCGCAGCAGATTCCCGAAGGCGAGCGCGACTACTACCTCGAACGCCGCTATCCGAGCTTCGGCAATCTCGTCCCGCGCGACGTCGCGTCGCGCGCCGCCAAGCTGGTGTGCGACGACGGGCGCGGCGTGGGTGAGACGGGGCTGGCGGTGTACCTCGACTTCGGCGATGCCATCAACAGGCTCGGGAAGGGCGTGATCAGCCAGCGGTACGGCAACCTGTTCGACATGTACCAGAAGATCACCGACGACAACCCGTACGACGTGCCGATGCGGATCTACCCCGCCGTGCACTACACGATGGGTGGACTGTGGGTGGACTACAACCTCATGTCGACGATCCCGGGCCTGCACGTGCTCGGTGAAGCGAACTTCTCCGACCACGGCGCCAACCGCCTCGGCGCGAGCGCGCTGATGCAGGGCCTGGCCGACGGCTACTTCGTCATCCCCTACACGCTCAGCGACTATCTGGCGCGCACGTCGCTGCCGAAGGTCACCACCGAGCACGAGGCGTTCGGCGAGGCCGCGCACAACGCGCAGAGCCAGATCACGAGGCTGCTGTCGATCAAGGGCAGCAAGACGCCGCGTGAACTGCACCGCCAGCTCGGTCGCGTGATGTGGGACAACGTGGGCATGGCGCGTACGGCCGGGAGCCTGCAGCGCGCGCTCACGGAGATTCCGAAGATTCGCGAAGAGTTCTGGCACAACGTGTCGGTGCCTGGCGACGCGAACAACACGAACAAGAATCTCGAGTACGCCGGCCGCGTGGCCGACTACCTCGAGTTCGCGGAACTGCTCGCGCTCGATGCCCTGACGCGCGAGGAGTCGTGCGGCGGCCACTTCCGCGAGGAGTACCAGACGCCCGACAACGAAGCGCAGCGCGACGACGAGCGCTTCTCGCACGCGGCGGCGTGGGAGTTCACGGGTGTCGGTTCGACGCCGGTGCGGCACGTGGAGCCGCTGACGTTCGA
>CAYRAE010000362.1:2456-4253 GCA_964422175.1 uncultured Luteitalea sp.
CAGGGGTAATCGAGAGCACACATGGCCGGATTGAACTTGACCTTGCGGGTGTGGCGACAGGCGGGTCCCAACGCACAGGGACGCCTCGTCGAGTACAAGGCTGACGACATCTCACCCGACATGTCGTTCCTCGAGATGCTCGACGTGGTCAACGAGGGATTGATCCGCCGCGGCGAGGAGCCGATCGCCTTCGATTCGGATTGCCGCGAGGGCATCTGCGGTACATGCGGATGCATGGTCAACGGCGTCGCGCACGGTCCCGATCCGGGCACGACGGTGTGTCAGCTGCACATGCGTCGCTTCAGGAACGGCGACACCATCGTCATCGAGCCCTGGCGCGCCCGCGCCTTCCCCATCGTCAAGGATCTGATCGTCGACCGGAGCGCGCTCGATCGGATCGTCAGCGCCGGTGGCTACGTCTCGATGAACGTCGGCGCGGCGCCCGACGGCAATGCCATCCCGATCGGCAAGCCGATCGCCGATGCGGCCTTCGACGCGGCGGCATGCGTCCAGTGCGGCGCCTGCATCGCCGCGTGCAAGAACGCGTCGGCCGCGCTCTTCACGTCGGCCAAGATCTCGCACCTCAACCTGCTGCCGCAGGGCAAGGTCGAACAGGACCGCCGCACGCTGCGCATGGTGGAACAGATGGACATCGAGGGATTCGGCTCGTGCTCCAACGAAGGCGAGTGCGAAGCCGTGTGCCCGAAGGAAATCCGCATCAGCAACATCGCGCGGATGAACAGGGACTATCTCAAGGCACAGTTCGCGGCACGCTGACGGGATCAGAACGACAGACACGACAAGAGGCGGTCCGGGCACAGGCCCCGACCGCCTCTTTTGTCGTCTGTGCTCTGAAGGCCGAAAGCCTTCTACACGCCGATGACCGTCGTCAGTTCCTTCACGGCGGCGGCCGACTTGTCGAGGGCAGCCTTCTCGTCGGGCGTCAGGGTGATCTCGATCACCTGCTCCACACCCTTGGCGCCGAGCTTGACCGGCACGCCGAGGAACTGGCCGGACACGCCGTACTCACCCTGCAGGTACACCGAGCACGGCTCGATCAGCTTCTTGTCCTTGAGGATCGCCTCGACCATGCGCGCCGACGACTGCCCCGGCGCGTACCACGCGCTCGTGCCCACCAGCTTGGTGATCTCCGCGCCGCCGTTGGCCGTGCGCTCGCAGATCGCCGCGATGCGATCGGCGGGCAGCAGTTCGGTGATCGGGATGCCGGCGACCGTCGAGTAGCGCGGGAGCGGCACCATCGTGTCGCCGTGACCGCCGAGGACGAACGCGTGCACGTTCTCCACCGAGACGTTGAGCTCGGTGGCGATGAACGCGCGCATGCGCGCCGAGTCGAGCACGCCGGCCATGCCGATCACCCGCTCGCGTGGCAGGCCGCTCAGCTTGTGGACCGCCTGCGCCATCGCGTCGAGCGGATTGGCCACGACGATGATGATCGCGTCGGGCGAGTACTTCATCACGTTGGCCGTGACGTCCTGCATGATCTTGTAGTTGACCGCCAGCAGATCGTCGCGGCTCATGCCCGGCTTGCGGGGCACGCCCGACGTGATCACCACCACGTCGGAGCCGGCCGAGAGCGCGTAGTCGCTACCGCCGACCAGGCGCGTGTCGCTGCCTTCGACGGGACACGCCTGCAGGATGTCGAGCGCGATGCCCTGCGCCTTCGTGTCGGCGATGTCGATGATGACCACGTCGGCCAGTTCGCGATTCGCGATCGAACGCGCGACTGTCGCGCCGACGTTGCCGGCCCCGCCGACCACTGTGACTTTACGGTTCATG
>CAYRAE010000363.1:0-4251 GCA_964422175.1 uncultured Luteitalea sp.
CCGAGCAGCAACGCGATCTGCCAACCCGGGGCAAGGAAGTTCTCCCACTGCGTGGCGGTTGCCACGAACGTGCCGACACCGGCGACCAGCACCACGCTTGCGGCACCATGCCATTCAGGTGCCGGCTCGCTCGAACGTGCGTACCGCAGCGTCGACACCAGGACGAGCACGTGTACCGCCGTGACGGTCAACGCAAGCCAGAGTTCGTGCCAGTGATTCCACCGGCTCCAGGCCACGTGCGTGAGGACGAGGGCACGCGCCACGGCGGGCCGGTGCTCGTTGTGCGGCGCCCACAGGTCGCGCCACGAGATTCCCGAGGTCTGGTGCTTCTCGATGAGCGGTACGGCGTCCCAGATGTCGGCACGAGGCACGTCGACGAACGACGACACGCACAACGCCGTGAGCGCCATGCCGAGCACGCCAATCACCGCGCCACTGACACACGCGGCTGCGCGCGATTGACCGGCGCGCAGCGCGATCGCGAGCGTGAGCGCCCCGACGGCCAGCGGGATGATGACGAGCAACGGACTCACGAGCGTGAGGTGTCGGTTCCCGCCGTGGCGGGCTCCGGCGTGAAGTCCTCGCCCGGATTGATGAACCGATCGAGTTCGACGGCGTACTGGCGATCGTGCAGGTCGCGATAACGGCCGCCGAGCGCCATCAACTCGGCATGCCGGCCGTGTTCGACGATGCGCCCGTCCTCGACGACGAGGATCTGGTCCGCGCTGCGGATGGTGGACAACCGGTGCGCGATGACGAACGTGGTGCGCCCGCGCCGCAGCGACCGCAGCGCGTCCTGGATGCGCGCCTCGCTCTCGCTGTCGAGGCTCGACGTCGCCTCGTCGAGGATCAGGATGCGCGGATCGGCGAGGATGGCGCGCGCGATCGCCACGCGCTGGCGCTGCCCGCCCGACAGCCGCACGCCGCGCTCCCCCACCACCGTGCGATAGCCGTCGGCGAAGCCTTCCACGAACTCGTCACAGTAAGCGATCTCCGCGGCAGCCGTTACCTCGTCCATCGAGGCGTGGGGATTCGCGTAGCGGATGTTGTCGGCGATGGTGCCGTCGAAGAGGAAGTTCTCCTGCAGCACGATGCCGAGGTGACGGCGGTAGCTCGCGAGTTGCACGCCCTCGATGTCCTGTCCGTCGATCAGCACGCGGCCCGAGGTCGGCCTGTTGAAGGCCATCACGAGGCTGATGAGCGTGCTCTTGCCCGATCCGCTCGACCCGACGAGTGCTGTCGTGGATCCCGCCGGCGCATCGAAGGACACGTCCTTGATGACCGGCACGCCGGGCGTGTACTCGAACCAGACGTCTTCGAAGGTGACCCGCCCCGCGACGTCGATCAGTTCGCGACGCGTGTGATCGTCGGCGTCCTCGGTGGCCATCTTCTTGATTTCGCGGATGCGATCGAGGCCCGCGAACGCCTCGGTGATCTGCGTGCCGATCGACGCGATCGAGATCATCGGTGCCGCGACGAGGCCGGTGAAGAAGACGTACATCACGAAGTCGCCGAGCGTCATGGTTCCCGCGACGAGCGACCTGCCGCCGACGGTGATCATGATGACGCCCGTGACACCGATCACCACGGTCCCCATCGCCGTCGTCGCCGACACGCCGGTCATCGACTGCGCGACGTTGCGCAGCAGGCGGTGCGCGCCCTTGCTGAAGACGATCTCCTCGCGCTTCTCCGCCGTGTACGCCTTCACCACACGAATGCCGCCGAGCGACTGCGACAGCCGACCGGTGACTTCGGCCTGAATCTTGCCGCGTTCGCGGAACAGTGGACGCAGACGCTTGAAGGCGATCGCCATGACGGCGCCGAAGCCCCCGAGCACGACGATCATCGCGAGCGTCAGCGTCCAGTTCAGGTAGAACAGCACGCCGAGCGCGATGACCGCGGTGAGGATGCCGCCCGTGAGCTGCACGAGACCCGTACCTACGAGGTTACGAATGCCGTCGGCGTCCGACATCACGCGAGAGATGAGGACGCCCGTCTGCACGGTGTCGAAGTAGCGCACGGGCAGGCGCGTCACGTGGGCCTGGACGTCGCGCCGCATCTCGGTGATGGCGCGCTGCGCCGCCACGCCGAGAATCTGGGAGAGCGCGAAGGCGGTGACGGCCTCGCCGAGCGTCGCAAGCCCGATCACCAGCGCCAGCGTCCACAGCAGATCCGGCTGGTTCTTCCCGATGACGTCGTCCACGAGTACCTTCGTCGACGCGGGCAGGACGAGGCCGAGGAGCCGGTTGACGAGCATCAGGCTCAACCCGAGCGCGAGACGGCCGCGGCTCTTCCAGATGAGCGCGCGCGCTTCCTCCCAGGCATTGCCGTAGTCGATCTTCTTCTTGTCGTCCTTCGCGTCGCTCACTGCACGCCCTTCGTGATGATGACCTTCGTGATCGCGATGCGCGTGCGCGGCGTCTCGCCGTCGAGCGCCGTCTGCTCGATCGCGCGCACCACGTCCATCCCTTCGAGCACGCGGCCGAACGCGGTGTACTTGCCGTCGAGGGTAGGCGCCGGCGCGGTGCAGATGAAGAACGACGTGCTGGCGCTGTCCGGATCGTCGCCACGCGCCATGCTGAGGACGCCGGCCTCGTGCTTCAGCGCATTGAACTCGCCGCGCACCGTGCCGACGGTCTTCCGCTGCACCTGCGTGAGTGGCGTCTGGCGCGACGACAGATCGCCAGCCTGGACCGCGAAACCGGGGACCACCCGATGGAACGCCGTGTCGTCGTACACACCGAGTTGCGCGAGGCGCAGGAAGTTGCGCACGTGCGCGTGCGCAACGTCGGGTGCGAAGCCGACGACGATGTCGCCGAGCGTGGTGCTGATGGTGGCGCGCATCGCCGCGAGCGCGTCGATCGTTGTCTCGACGAACGGCGCGGCAGTCGGCGGCGGTGTGTCTCGCACTGTCGCTTTCGTGATCACGACGCGTGACGTCAGGCGTCCGTCGGCGTCGAGCGGCGTGAGCGAGATCTGCTCGGCGACCTCGAGTCCTTCGACGACATCGCCGAAGACGGTGAACTGCCCGTCGAGCCCGGGTTGATCGGTGAGGCAGATGAAGAACTGCGCGCCTGCGCTGTCGGGCTTGTGCGGGATCAGGACGGCCGCCACGGCGCCGCGCACGGTCCTGCGATCGTTGGCTTCGCGCTTCAGGCGATTGAGGCCACCCGTCCCATAGAGCGCGGTCTTCGCGGGATCGGTCGAGAGCGGATCACCGCCCTGGACGATGCCCATCGGCACGGCGCGATGGAAGGTCGTGCCGTCGTACGCGCCGGCTTCCGCCTGATCGAGCATGAACCCCACGTGATTGGGTGCCGCGGCGGCATCGAGCTGCACCACGAACGTGCCGTGCGTCGTCTCGAAGACGACCTGCTTGCCTGTGAGCGCCGATGCGGGTCGCGTGGTGGTGTAAGGGGCCGTGACCGCTGGAGCCTGCGCTGGCGGCGCCTGACGGCGACGCGTCTGCGCGTCGACATCGGCGACGGAGACGACTCCGCCGAACATCGCACCAGTCACGACAAGAAGACGAAGACGCACCTGCCGATCTTACCGCGCGGCTCTTCGTGGAGCAGCCGTCAGCGCGACCGTCGCGTGCGGGGCCACTACAATGGCGGCGCGAAAGGATGCCGTTCAGATGAAGCCAGCCCTCCGGTGTGTCGCCATGCTCCTGCTCGTCGCGTTCCTCCCCGTATCGCGGGCGCAGGCGCAACAGACACCCGGCGACGGCTATGTCCTGCCGCCGGCGGCGGTCCAGGACCTGTTCGCACGCGACAAGCACATCGCGACACTCAATCGCCTCAGTCCCGACGGCGACCACTTCGTGATCCCGCGCTTCGAGGAGTTGAGCGACCTGAAGCAGATGGCGCGGCGCACGCTGCGGCTCGCCATGCTGGAGCTCGTCCCGGAGGTCAACCGCGAGTGGCGGCTCGCCACGTACGGCAACACGGGGCTCGACATCTATTCCCTGCGCGAGCGACGCACGTATCCCGTCACCGTCCCGCGCGATGCGTACGTGAGCGACATGCGCTGGTCGCCAGACGGGTCGCGGCTCGCGTTCATCGCGCACCTGCCGACGGCATCGCAGGTGTGGGTCGCGGACGTGAAGACAGGCACCGCGCGGGCCGTGAGTGACGCGCCGGTGATGGCCACGCTGCTCGGGCGGCCAGGTGGCGGGGGCGGAGAGGCGCCTGACGCGCAGGGCAGCCGCCTGCTCCAGTGGCTGCCGGACGGCTCGCTGCTCACGGCGCT
>CAYRAE010000364.1:0-4244 GCA_964422175.1 uncultured Luteitalea sp.
GGCGTGCCCGTCACCGTGCACTTCATCAGGTACGCGAGGAACCCGTGCAGCATCGTCCCCGAATGGTGTGGTCCGGTGAGACAGCCGCCGCGGAACACACCCGTGCGCATGCCGAAGTAGTGCCCGTATTCCTGCACGAGCACGTCGGCCGCGACCTTCGACGCGCCGAACAACGAGTGCGTCGATTGATCGATGCTCATCGACTCGTCGATCCCGTTGGCGAACGGGTGCGCGGGATCGATCTCCCATCGCGTGGCCTGCTCGACGAGCGGCAGGCGGTTCGGCGTGTCGCCGTACACCTTGTTGGTGGACGTGAAGATGAACACCGCGTCGGGGCAGTGCTCGCGGCACGCTTCGAGCAGGTGCAGCGTGCCGACGGCGTTGACCCCGAAGTCCGTCAGTGGTTCGCGTGCCGCCCAGTCGTGCGACGGCTGCGCGGCCGCATGGACGATGACCGTCACGTCGGCACCGTAGTCGCCGAGCAGGCGCACGACCGCCTCGCCGTCGCGGATGTCGAGATCGTGATGCCGATACCGGCCGCCATGACGGCGCTGCAGTTCGGTGCGCTGCCACGATGTCGACGCATCGTCGCCGAAGAACGACCGGCGCATGTCGTTGTCGATACCGACCACGTCGAAGCCGCGCGCCACGAACGCGTCCGTCGCTTCCGATCCGATGAGTCCGGCCGAGCCGGTGATCACGGCAACCGCCATCGCGTCAGTGTACCTTTCGCGCGCGCGTCACGGCTCGACCGCGCGGAGCGCGTCGGCGTGCGTGGTCATCCACGTGTGGATGTCGCGCAACACCTGCTCCGGTGTTCGCCGCGGGGTCCATCCCGTCGCTGCCGTGACGCGGCTGTTGTCGGTCACGTAGAGCTTGATGTCTGCCACCCGGCCGTCCGGACGTGGCGTGATGTCGAGCGTCCTTCCGGTGATGGCTTCGCACAGCGCCGTGGTCTCCGCAAGAGACAGGCTGCACGCGGGTCCGCCACCCGCGTTGAACAGGCGCCCGGCGAGCGATTCCATCAGGCCGACCTGCGCGACGATGAGGTCGGTGAGATCGTCGATGTGGAGGAGATCGCGAACCTGGCGTCCGCGTCCGTCCCAGCCGTTGTAGGTGAGCGCGCCGCCAGAGAGGTGGCGCGCCATCCACAGCGAGAACACGCCCTGATCGACTTTGCCCATCTGCCACGGCCCCGCGATCACGCCGCACCTGTCGACGATCGTGCGCAGGCCGAACGCCTCGTGGTACTCCGCGATCAGCAACTCCGACGCGAGCTTGGTGGCGCCGTAGATCGACCGCGTGCCCGTGAGCGGGAAGTCTTCGCTGAGGCCCGCTACGCTCACGCCGGGCATCGTCTGATCGCGCGCGATGTCGAATCGGGTCGGCGTGTCGATCGTCGCGATGGCATTGAGTGCGGCGATGGGGTAGACGCGGCTCGTGGAGAGGAAGACGAACGCGGCTCTCGACCGCCGCGCCAGTTCGAGGCAGTGGATGGTGCCCGTGAGGTTCGTGTCGATCACATAGCTCGGGTCGCCGTCGTAGCCCGCGAGCACGGACGGTTCAGCTGAGCATTCGAGCAGCAGATCGAGATCGCGACCGAGCGGCGCGAGGTCGGCAGGGGTGCGGATGTCGCCGTGGACGAACTGCACGCCGGCGCTTCGCAGGCGTGCGACGTTGAGTTCGCTCCCGCGCCGCCTGAGGTTGTCGAACGCGGTGACCGACGCGTCCGGCCACGCCTCGCGTGCGCGCAACGCGAGCGCGGAACCCACGAAGCCTGCGCCGCCGGTGACGAGGATGCGCGTGGGGATCATCGTGCGTCGCGCAGCGTCAGCACGAACGACCCGACAGGCAGTTGCGCCTGAATCCGTACCGGAAGCCGTCTTGCGTCATCGGAGATCCACACGGCCAGGCCGCGGCCGACCGTCTGGCCCTTCGCGTCGCGGATGGACGGCACGACCTTCCACGCAGGCGATGCGCCGAGGCCTGACTGTACTGTCTCCTTACCCGTGACGTTCAGCGTGACGCGATAGAGATAACCCGAGTCCGAGACGGCGAACGACGTCGACGCCCCCGGCGCGAACGCGAGCGTCCGCATGGCGGCCAGCGCAGACAGGCCGTCGTGCGTCGGACCCGACAACGGCTGATCCTGCACCATGGTCGTGGACGTCTTCATCTGAAAGACGGCCTCGCGCTTCGACTGATCGAACCGCGTCTCCTTCATGCGCTGCCGGCTGTTCTCCTGGCTGAACACCGATCCGCGCTGCGGCAGGAGCGTGTAGACGTCCACCAGCGAGTCGGCCTTGTAGTAGACCGCGTACAGCTTCGATACGAGCGATGTCGGCCGCCCTTCGGCGACCAGGTAGTAGGCCGTCGAACCGAACGAGGGTCGCTTGTCGCGAACCGTGAGCGTGGCGGTGCCCGCCGTCAGGTAATCAGACCATGACACGTCGTAGGTCAGGGCCTCGCCGGCCTTGAACGGCACGACCTTCTCGGGGCCCGTCGGCCGTGCCGGTGCGGCGGGTGTTGCTCCGGGTTTCGCCGGCGCGGACGCGCCGGACTTCGGCGGCGGCCCGACAGGTCCGCCGAGCCGCGACGGCAACCGCTGCGCCGCCGGCGCAGTCGCCAGAGGGAGAAGAAGGAGGAGAGCGGAGAACAGGACGCGTCGCGTCATTCCGGTTTCCTCGCCACCACCGCGTAATCGAGGTGCGTGAACAGGAGGCTGTTGAGTTTGTCGACGTTGGAGTTGACCGTGTAGTGCAGCGCGTCGCCGCCGGGCACGTGCTGCAGCTTGTGCGCGTCGGGGTACGGCGACCGGTACTGGACGTCGACGTGCGGGAACCCGCTGGCGCGCACGAAGTACGCGAGCGTCTCGGGGTGCAGCGGCCGCACGTGCGTGATGTCGCGCACGTAGCTCTGGAAGAACGCGAACCAGCACGCCACATTGACGGTCTCGAGCGCGAGCACGCCGCCCGGCTTCAGCACCTCGCCCGCGCGCTGCAGCAGGCGCACGAGGTAGTCGGGTTCGAGATGCTCCACGACCTGCGCGGCGAAGATGCCGCCGAGGCTCTCGTCGGCCAGGCCGTCGAGGTACGACAGCGCGTCACCCTCCGATGCGTCGAGCCCCCGCTGGCGGCACACTTCGACCATCTCGTGATTGATGTCGAGCCCCCGCGCGCGGACGCCTTCCTGCCGCAGCAGATCGAGGAACTCGCCCCGCCCGCATCCGATGTCGAGTACATCCTGCTGCGAGGCAAACAGCGGGACGTAGTCCCGTAACCGCTCCCGAATCGTCGTCGCCGACCCACGGAACTGGTCTTCGAAGCCGACGTACTTGAACGACTCGATGCCACCAGCAGCAAAAGAGTTGTCGGGAGCGGCCGGGCTCGGAGAGACGGCCCTACCAGGAGTTCCAGTTGCCGGTGTGTCCCCGGTTGCCGGTTGCCGGTTGCCGGTTGCCGACCCGATCACCCCTTCCACCTCTCTCTTCAACGTCTGCGTGGCGCGCGTGATGACGCCGAGCGACTGGGCGAGCTGGGTGTGGGCGGCGTCGAGGGCGGCGACGCGCGACTCGAAGCGGCGTTCGCGGACGGCGAGCATCTCGAGGCGGCGATTCAGTTCATCGCCCACGCCGCTGATTGCCCCACCCGGACCGACGGTGCGATGGTGCAGCGTCTCGACGGCCGTGCCCACGTCTTCCACGCGGCGCGTCGCCAGGCCATCGAACTCGTAGTCCTTCGTGTCCACGTACGGCGTGAGCTGCTGCAGATAGACGATGAGGGCCGCGTGGAACGTGGCAAGGTGCGCGAGCTCGTCGCGCAGCGCGGCGAGGACGCCTGTCTGTGCCTCGTACAGCGAGCGCGTCGCGGCCACGTTGCGATTGACGTGATCGACGAGCGTGGCGTTGAACGCTTCCTGTCGCGCGAAGACCGGCGCGAGCCAGTTCCACACCTGACGCAGGACCATGCCCTTGATCCCACCGGGCGGTTGCACGTCCGCGACGATCGCGTACCGCTCGTTGAGCGGCGTGATCTGCGTCTCGTCGGGCCGCGCGGGATCGTCGGGCAGCGTGCGCGGCGCCGGCAGCGCGGCGTCGAGCGCAGACAGCGCGGCGTTGTACGCGGCGTCGGCGTCTTCGCGCGCCTGCTTCAGGCGCGCGAGGTGATCCTTGTCGATCGAGCGAGTGAAACGGACGTCGGCCATGCGCGCGTCGATTATGTGCGCGGTGTGGCGTGGATGGTGCC
>CAYRAE010000365.1:0-4233 GCA_964422175.1 uncultured Luteitalea sp.
CGCAGACGATCGTCGTCGACCTGTCCGATCGGTTCCTGTCGACGTCGCGCGAGGTTCGCATCACGACGAGCATGCGCGTGTACTGGGATCAGATCGCCGTCGCGACGCGCGTGACCGACGCCCACGTCGTCACGACGCGCGTGCCCGCGGCAGGCGCCGATCTGCGATGGCGCGGCTTCTCCGCGATGACGTCGCCGCAGGAACCCCTGACCTTCGACTACGCGCGCGTGACACGCGACGCGCCGTGGAAGCAGATGTCGGGCCGGTATACGCGCGAAGGCGACGTGCGTGACCTGTTGTCGGCGGTCGACGATCGATTCGTGATCTCGCGGCCGGGCGATGAAGTGGCGCTGACGTTCGCGGCCGAGGGACTGCCGCAGCTGCCGGCCGGATGGACGCGCACGTTCCTGCTGCACGGCGACGGATTCAGCCGCGAGATGGACATCAACTCGGCCAATCCCGACTCGGCGTGGCCGCTGCCCTTGCGTGGTGGCGCGCGCGCGTCGACGGCCCGCGTCGATGAACCCGATTGGATGGTGCAGCACAACACGCGCATCGTCTCGCGCCAGGTGCCACGCCTGGCCGGAGTACCACGATGACCGCGCGCCTGCGCTATGCGGTGGCCGCGTGTCAGACGGATCTCCCCAACCCGCGGACCCGCGACGAGATGCGCGCCAACACGGATCGCATCGTCGCGCTCATCGACGCGGCCGTCGCCGGCAGCCAGCCGTTCCTTCCCGTGCGGCTCGTCGTGTTCCCGGAGTTCGCGCACGCGGCGCCCGTCTATCCGCGCGTGGAGACGCTCGCCGAGAAGCTCGGCGTCTCGATCCCGAACGAGCACACCGATCGACTCGTCGAGCGTGCGCGGCGACACGACATCTACATCCAGAGTGGAACGATGCTGGAGGTCGACCCGCGCTGGCCGGGCGTGGTGTTCAACACGACGTGCCTCATCGGGCCGGACGGCATCCTGACCCGCTATCGCAAGGTGAACCCGTGGATCCCCTTCGAGGTCCACGCGAGTCCGCACGACATCCCGGACTACGACGAGCCGCTCTTTCCCGTGGCAGACACGCCCATCGGCCGCCTCGGCTGCGCGATCTGCTACGACTGGCTGTTCCCGGAAGCGATCCGCCAACTGGCTGCCAACGGCGCCGAGGTGCTGATCCGCGTCTCGGCCTACATGGATCCGTGGGGTGCCACCGAGCCCATGAACTGGTGGACGCTCGTGAACCGCACGCGCGCGATCGAGAACATGGCGTACGTGGTGGCGGCCAACCAGGGCGCGAGCCTCGCGCACTATCCGCCGTACTCCTGGCCCGGCGGGAGCCAGGTGGTCGACTTCGAGGGACGCCTGCTGGCGGATGCCTCTCCGGGGCCGGGTGAACGGATCGTGGTGGCGCCGATCGACATCGACGCGCTGCGCCACGAGCGAGCCACGCGCATCGGGCATCACATGCTGGCGCACCTGCGTTCGTCGGCCTATCCCGTGTACCAGCAGGACGGCTTCCCGCCCGCCGGAATCGCGTCACCGATCACCTACGCGTTGAACGAAGCCCGCACCCGCGACCGGCGCGGAGAGGTGTAGGGGCCGGGCTCGCCCGGCCCGCGCAGATCACCCGACCGCCACGCTGTAGATCGTGTCGTCGGTACAGACGGTCATCGCGCCGTCGAGGGGATCGAACGCGACGCCGATCAGGCCCGCGCCGCTCAGCACCGCCGTACGCGTGCCATCGGCGTCGATGCGATACACGAGGCTGTCGCCGGCCAGCGCATCGACAACGTGCAGCACGCCGTGCCGATCGAACGCGAGCCCCTGCGGCCTGCCGAAGCTATCGAGCCATCGCTCCACGGTGCCGTCGGGACTCACGCGGTACAGGGCATCCGATGAACTGAGCGTTGGCGCAGACACGACGAGCACGTCATCGGACGTCACCGCGAGATGGAACGCGGCAACACTCGGCGGAATCGTCGCGAGCACCGTGGGATGGCCCTCGCGATCGAGTCGATGGATGGTGCCCGACCGATCGCCTACGAGCAGGTCGCCGGTACTCGTGAACGCGAGGCCGAACGCGGCACCAAGACCGTCGGCGAACTTCGTCTGCTCCCCTTCTGGCGACACGCGCGTGACGCTCCCCTCGAAGCGGTTCGACACGTAGAGTTCGCCATCGGGTCCGAACGCCAGCGACGTCGCGTTGCCGAGTCCCGCCGCGAACGGCTCACGCGCACCATCCGCACTCACGCGGAACACGGACACGGGCGTCTGCTGCCCGCGCTGACCGCTCAGCGTGGCGTAGAGACGTCCGTCGCCGTCGTACACGGGGCTGTCCACCTGGTGGACGCCGCTGGCGAGCAGCGTACCGACGGTGATGTAGGGGGTCGATCCTTCGAGCCCCTCGATCGCGATCGGCTGGCGTCCGCCGGGCATCTCTCCCGGCACGTCGACCACGATCACGCGAGACGAGGCCCGCACGACACGCACCGGTACACCCCCGAGCGTCACGCCGGGCACGTGGCCGGGCCGCACGTCGAATCCCTGTCCTTTGACGATGAGACGGCCGCCAGGCACGACGGCCATGGGTTCGACTCGCTGAATCTCCGCACGCGCCATCGCAGCAGAATTTCAGAATCGAGCGAATCCCACAACCTCGCCCGCTGCCGCGCGGTCAGGGCAGGACGATGCGGCGGGCGCCGGCGTAGCGATCGGACCAGTAAGCGGCGTCGAGGCGATCGACGCGGACGCGGCTGCGCGCGTTGGGCGCGTGGATGAAGGTGCCGTGCCCCGTGGCGATGCCCACGTGCGAGATGCGACGGCCTTCCGTGCGGAAGAAGACGAGGTCACCCGCCTCCACGTCGCGCGGCCGCAGCGAGCGGCCCACGTCGAACTGCGACTCGGCCGTCCGCGGGAGGACGATCCCGGCGTGTCGGTAGAGGTACTGGACGAAGCCGCTGCAGTCGAACCCTGCCGGATTGTCGCCGCCAGCGCGGTACGCGGCCCCGGCGTAGGTTCGTGCCTCGGCGGCAATCGTCGCTCCGCGTACCACGCTGCCGGGCGGCACGACAACGGCGCGCGGCGCACCGGATGACGCGCACGCGCCGGCGCTCGTCGCGAGCAGCAGCACGAGGGTGACGCGTCGGAGATCCACGAAGGCGCTATCGGGCACAGGGACGCAACCCATTAGAGGCGGGAGCCTTACGACCACGCGCGGGCCGGGTACGCGAGGCCCCTGCGATGGAGCCGCGTGCCTTGACACCCCGAAACGCGCTCGTCCAGACTACAAGCAGTACCGTTGCACAGCCGTCAGTAAACGCCGCTCATGGAGCAGACACTGCTTCTCAACGCGACGTGGGAACCTCTCAAGGTCGTCAACTGGCAGAAGGCACTCACGCTCTGGTGCCAGGGCAAGGTCGAGGTCGTGGCCAGTTACGACCGGGAAGTTCACTCCGTCTCGCTGAGTTTTCGTCTTCCGTCAGTCATCCGCCTGTTGAGGCGGATACGCATCAGGCGGGCCATCGATGATGTGCCCTTCTCGCGCGCGAACATCTACGCCCGCGACCATTGCACCTGCCAGTACTGCGGCGTGCGCCATTCGGCCGCCGACCTCACCTTCGATCACGTCGTGCCCGTTGCGCAGGGTGGGCGCAAGAACTGGGACAACATCGTCGCGGCGTGCGTGACGTGCAATCGGAGGAAGGGCGGACGCACGCCCGAGCAGGCCGGCATGGCGCTCATCCGCGCACCGAAGCGGCCGTCGAAGGCGCCCGCGGTGCGCCTGACGATCGGCCTCCGCCACACACCCGACAGCTGGCGCGACTACCTGTACTGGAACGTCACCCTTGACGAAACGTAGGTCAGGACCGGCAACGCGCAACCGGCAACGGGCAACCGATCACATCCAGCCTGCGCCGCATTCTCGGCACTCGGCATCGCGGCATTCCTGTGCCTCGCCTACGCGGCGCAGGTGGGGACGATCGGCTGCCGGGCGCGACTGAAGTCGCGGACGACGAGGTCGGCGTCGGTGAACAGCGCGCGGCCCGGCGGTTCCTTCAGCGGCTCGACCGACACCGCCGGCTCCGCCGGCTGGTCCGCGAGCACGTCGACGTACCGCTGCGGATACGTCGCCTCCCTGAATGTCGTCCCCACGACCTGCCCGTGTCGCGCCACGAGCGTGGCGAAGTCGTGCTGCACCACCTCCAACACGTCAGCAGATGGTGACGTATCGAGATAGGCCA
>CAYRAE010000366.1:0-4227 GCA_964422175.1 uncultured Luteitalea sp.
GGGTCGTAGGCGTTGCTGCCGTCGGGCGACGCGAGGATCAGCGCGTTGTAGTCATAACCCTGCGCCAGATCGATCGTGCTGAGATCGACCGCCGACGAGGCGCGCGGCGCGCCGGCGCCCCTGTTGAGGAAGTTGAACGCGTGACGCGTGGACTTCTGGTTGAACGCGTTGAGCACGTTCAGTTCGAGCCGCACGCGCTTGTGCCCGCCGCCCAGGCCGAACTCCTGCGAGACCAGCAGGTCCGTGCGCGACAGGACCGGCGTGCGTCCCATGTCGCCGCGGCCGTTCACGAACAGCTGCGTCTGGTTGGTCGACACGACGTACGTGGTGAGTGGCGTGCCGCTGCCGGCGTAGAAGAACGCGCCGATCTGCGTGCCGAACGGCATCAGGTAACTGCCATACAGCTTCACCACGTGCGGGCGATCGGTGGGCAGGCGGCCGAGCACGTCGAGGTTGCCGCGCGAGTCCCAGAAGATCTCGTCGATGTCCCACGCACGGTTGGCGTTGCCCCCCGGTCGCGCGATGCTGCCCGTCTGCTGCTGCGCCGTGGCCGACGTCACGTTCGTGGTCGGCGTGTTGACTTCCTCGGTGGCCGCAAGTCCGGAGTAGTTCCCGTACAGCCGGCTGAACACGTAACTCGCGCTCCAGAAGTAGTTGTTGGCGAAGCGACGGTTCAGCGTCACCTCGAGGGCGTCGTAGCGCCGGTTCGGCGTCGGCACGCGGTAGCCCACCGGTGTCGCACCCGACGGGAACTGCAGCTCGGCGAGACCGCGCCCAGGGTTACCGATCACGTACGTCTCGTTGCCCGCCGCGTCGACGGCGCCGATGTCCTCGATCGTCTGCGACAGCGCGTTGTGCACGTAGTGCAGCCCGAGCGACAGGTTGGAACCGAGCTGGTACTCCGTTCCGATGCTGGTGCTGTCCTGGTACATCGGCTTGATATCAGGATCGGTGGACTCGAAGTTCGGTACGCGGCGATCGCGCGCGGCACCAGGCACCACCCAGAGGTCGGCACCTGGCATGTTCGACAGGTTGAGGCTGCCGACGTCTGTCGTGTCGAGCGCGCGATAGTAGACCTGCCACGTGTCGCCGCCGTAACTGCCGCGCGACAGCTCGTACTTGGTCCAGTCGAAGTAGCGGCCCCAGCTCCCGTAGACCTTGAACCGGCCGTCGCCGCGGACGTCGTAACTGGCCCCGAGGCGTGGCGCCAGTTTGTCGCGGAAGCCGAACTTCATCGCCGGGACGCCGTCTCGGAACGACGGCACGGTCTCGTTCTCCGTACGCAGGCCCAGACTCAGCGTGAGGCGATCGTGGATCGTCCACTGGTCCTGCACGTAGAGCGAGTAGATGTCGGCACCGGTCTCGCCCTGCACGCCGCGGTTGTTCACCTCGTAGTAGCCGTACAGCCCGCGCCCGCGATTGCCCTGGAAGTTGAAGTTCGAGTCCCAGTACACGTTCACGTAGCCGCCCGGATACGCCTGGTTGGCGTCGTTGACCGTCTTCTGCCACCCGAAGCCACCCTTGAGCGTGTGCGCGCCACCAGCGTTGAAGGCCACGTTGTAGTCGGCGTTCACGAACCCACGCGTCGTCGTGTCGTGGTCGACGATGAGGGCGCGGGGCGTGTTCTGGGTGCCGATCGGGCCCTGTACGCTGGCCGGAACGCCGGCCAGGCCGACGCTCGACGTCTGGTACAGATAATTCGTCGTGTTCGGGATACCCGTGTCTTCGTAGTTGTCGCGGAAGTAGCCGCCGCGCACGGACAGGAACGACGAGTTGGTCAACGTGATGTCCACGTTGCCTGTCGTGTTCAGCTGCTGCGTCTTGAAGCCGCGATCGACGTTGACGGCATTGGCCGCGAGCGAGCTCGTGATCACGTCGCGCGCCGCGCCGTTGTAGGCCGGCAGCGTGCCTTCCGACGTGGTCGGCGTGAAGAGGACCGAGCCCGACGATGTGACGCGGCCCGCCCGGTAGGTGAGCTTGCCGAAGGCCTGCGTGTAGGTCTGCGATCGGCGGATGTCGCCGGACTCGGCGCCGTTGCCGAACAGGTACGAGTTGGTGCGTCGCGCGAAGCGCGGCGAGTACGACCCGAAGAAGAACAGGCGATCGCGCAGGATCGGGCCGCCGAGCGAACCACCGATCTCGTTGCGATGGTCGGGCTGCTTGCTGTCCTGCACGTAGCTGACGGTGACATCGTCGGAAGGATCGAGGACGAGCCGCTTCACGGGGCCGGCACCGAGGGGCGATCCCTCGTAGTAGTAGTGCGCTTCGCCGCGGAACGTGTTGCCGCCCGACTTGGTGACCGCGCTGATGACGCCGCCCAGCGCGCCGCCGTACTCCGCGCCGATGCCCGCGGTCTTGACCTGCACTTCCTGCAGGAACTCGAACACGGTGTTCTGCCGCGATCGGCCGTCGACGAGGCTGTTGGTCACCACGCCATCGACGGTGAACGCGTTCTCGGCGCCGCTCGCGCCGTTCACCTGGAAGCCGCCCTCGATCTCACCGGTGTTGACCGATGGCGCCGTGAGCGCGATCGACTGGAAGCTGCGCCCCTTCGGCAGGCGATCGATCTCCTCCTCGCGGACGTTGTGCGCCACGAGCGTGCTGCGCACGTCGATGTCGCGCGTCGCGCCGGTGACCTGCACCACCTCTGTGAGGTCGCCCACCTTCAACTGCGCGTCGAGCCTGATCGTCTTGCCGAGCGTGACGACGACGTCGGGCATCTCCGCTTTCGCGAAGCCCGAGAGTTCGACGGTCACCGCGTAGCGGCCCGGATCGAGATCGGAGACGGTGTAGGAGCCGTCGTTGTTGGTGACCACCACGCGCGGCGCGTTGGTGGACGCGTTGGTGATGGTGACGGTGGTGCCCGGAAGCACGGCGCCGCTCGTGTCGGTGACGGTGCCCGTGAGTCCGCCGAACCGCTCCTGTGCGGCGGTCGGGCGGGGAAGCAGCAGGAGCACTGCTGCAAGGGCGGTCAGCATTCTGCCCGCAGTACGCATGAGGACATCCCTTCCTGCGGCTCGTCGTGTGGCCGCGAATGGCCTCACCAACAGCAACACGCGCGCCGTCGGACGTCGCGTCGCCGGCCCACGTGACCGTTCGTCACGCGCCGGGGATCGGTCGTGGTGTCCGGGATGTCGAAGTGGTTGTGTGGCAGGACGAATCGTCCCGCAGTCAGGCGAGTAGTCCCGCGCCGAGCTCGCGTCGGCGCGCTGCAACGTTCAACTTTCCGGACTTTCCGTCACGCGCGATCCAATATGACCGGCAACCGGCAACCGGCAACGGGCAACCGGTCGGCTCGCACGGGCCGGGCTCGGAGAGAGCCGGCCCTACCTTCTGTGCTGTACGTGACTCTGTCGCTGTAGGTAGGGTCGGCCCTCCGGGCCCGACCCGTCCGTGCCAGAACCTTCTATGGAGGCCAGGGGCCTCCACCTTCGTCAAGGCTCCGGTGGACAGATCAGCCCCTGGCGCTTCGGCGGTTCCGTAAGCCCTGAGCCGTAAGCCGCTCACCTCACTGCACGACCCTGAAGCCCGTCAACGTGCGCTGCTCGCCGTCGCGGTGCGACACGTCGACGCGTACGACGTAGTCGCCGGGCCCCAGCGGGACGAGCGACAGCGTCGCCGTTGCCCATCCGATCCCCGCATCGTCGGGTGGCACGAGCGTGCTCGCGACGGGGATCACCGCCATCGGATTGCCCGATCGATCGAGCAGCGTGCCCGTGACGGCCGTCGCACCCGGCGGTACGGGGACCTCCACGCGGACCTTCTCGTTGCGCCTGTACCGAAGATCGGCGGTGGCGACGAACTGCTGCCTGGTCATCGGACCCGCGCGCGACAGGCGCGGCGACGCGGCAGCGGCGTCGGCCGCCGGCAGTACGACGCGCGCCGAGTCCGTGAGCGGCAGCGTACTGCCGACGGGTGTGAGCCTGACGCGGACGAGCAGATCGCCGGCCACGAGCGGCGCCTCGGCCGTTGTGAGCTCGACCGTCGCCGTGCGGGCGCCCGCGGCGATGTCGACATCCTGCTGCGCGAGCGTCGTGCCGCTGCTCGACGTGACGGTGACCGCGAGCGTGCCGCCTTTGGCCACCGATACGTCACCTTTCGCGAACGGATCGAGATCCGTGGTGAGCCAGATGCGTCCGGTGCGCGCTGCCGCGCCGCCGCTTGCGTGAAACAAGTACGCGGCGCGCGTGTGCCACGGCTGGTCGGCGCGCAGGCCCGCCACCGATC
>CAYRAE010000367.1:0-4181 GCA_964422175.1 uncultured Luteitalea sp.
CCGACTGTCAGATTTTCGCCCGCCACAACTGTCAGATTTACCACCGGCGCTAACACCCCGCGGCACCACGGTCACGCGGGGTTATGTCAGCGTGTAGGCCGCTACCGAGTTGGCCGGTCTGACAAGACGACACCTGTTGCCTGTGGCGTCACGGCCGACACGCGACCTTCCGCCGCCCGCTGGTAGACGATACGTCCCGCACCGGCGACGACGATCATGGCGTGTGCATTCATATGGCTGCAGCCGGACAGCACATACACGGCTGGAAGCGCCGCCAGTACCGCCGCGACCTTCGTGAACGGTGAAGAGCCGGCGACAGCCGCGGGGCTCTGTGCATCGCCTGTCATCACGCCGCGTTCCTCGAGGGGGCTCATCGATAACGCAGAGCATGCGCGCCAGGGACGACCTGTGTACGTGGCAGCCCGACACACCAGCGGCCAGGCCTCCAGTGGGCGAGTGCTTCTCCACTGGATTAGTCGCGCTGATTCTTGTTGGCCTGCAGGTAGCCGACTTTCTCGACCGCGTGGTCGACGGCGGGCAGCGTGCGCAGGTAGGCGTAAATCGCGCCGAGGTCGTCGTCCGTCATGCCGGCGTACGCCTGCCACGGCATCGGCGTGTTGAACTCGCCTGCGGCCACCAGTTGCGGTTCGGCAGCGGCGCTCTTGAAGCGCTGCACGAAGTCGGCTTCCGTCCACGCGCCGATGCCCGAGGCGTGCGGTGTCAGGTTGGCCGCGCGCGCGACGACGCCATTCGGGAAGGCGAACGGCGTGCCTCCGGCCAGCGTACGTCCCGGCAGCGGCTGCCGACTGTCGTCCATCGGCGTGTGGCAGTGCGTGCAGCCGGCCATCTGCACGAGGTACTCGCCTTGCGCGACGCGATCGTCTGTCGCCGGTCGCGTCGCCACGCTCGCGGGCTGCTGCGGCATTGTCCGCACGATGAGCGGAAGCGGGAAGTTCAGTCGCGTGGGCTCCGGTGCGTGCGACGAGGCAGGAATCGTGCGCAGGTAGCTCACGATCGCCTTCGCGTCTTCGGGATCCATGTGTGCGCCGTAGTCGAGATACGGCATGAGCGGGAACAGCGGCGAGCCGTCGCGCGAGACGCCCGCCGTCATCGCGCGCAGGATCTCGCCGTCGGTCCACTCGCCGAGCGCGCCGGGCGTGATGTTGCGCGACACGACGCGGCCGGGCATCCCCATCGACTCGTCGAACACCTCGCCTCCGGCACCATACGTACTGTCCTTGACCGGCCCGGCGTAGCGCGACCAGTCGCGCTGACTGTGGCAGTCGGTGCAGGCGGCGACGTGGTCGGCAAGGTACTTGCCGCGCGCGATGCGCTCGGGCGTTCGCTCGATCGTGACGGCGGGCGCGGGTCCCACCTTCGGGTAACCGAGCATGAGATACGTGAAGCCACCTGCCGCGATGGCGACCACACAGCAGACGAGCAGGACGAGTGTCTTGATGAAGATACGCATGGTATGAGTCCTGCGCGGCCGATTGGAGGGAACGCCACCTGCTGGCGTCTGCGGCCGCACGCATGAGAGTGGAGCGCTGTGTCTGAAACGTGACAGTAGTTACTTACGGATTATGATCGGCAACGGGCAATCGGCAACCGGCAACCGGTCAGCCCTTCGGGCCTGCGGCTCGGCACGGTGCGCATCCGGGGCAGTAGAACGACCCCCAACTCGATAACGACGGAAGAGCGAACGAACGAACGGGAGGGGTGTGGGAGGGAGATGCGGGCTCGCTGTCGCGAAGCCGGCACTCCCGCTTTGACGGACCTCGGCGTTGCGGGGTTCCGGCGGTGCTTGACGCGGGCGCGCCTGCGTCACTACGCTCACGGCCATGAGCTACACCCTGTTGCTGGCCGACGACAGCGTCACGGTCCAGCGCGTGATCGAGCTGACCTTCGCCGATGAGGGTTTCAAGGTCGTCTCGTTCAGCGATGGAGACGAGGTCGTGGGCTATCTCGGCGCGGGGAACACGCCTGACGTCATCCTGGCCGACACGACGATGCCCGCCCGCGACGGGTACGACGTGGCGGCATGGGTTCGGGGCCAGGCCTCGCTGGCCGCCGTGCCCGTCGTGCTCATGACGGGCGCGTTCGAGCCCATCGACGACACGCGGGCGGAGGCCTGCCAGGCCGACGCGGTGCTCGTGAAGCCGTTCGAGCCGCAGCAGGTCGTGTCGCTCGTGAAGCGCATGCTCGGGGGCGAGCGCGGGGAGTCGCTGGGAGAGTTCGCGCCGCCCAAGCCGGGCGCCACACCGCCGGCCGCGGAGGGCGTCGCGACGCTGGCGCCGGGCCTGGACACGTACGCCTCGCGCCTCGATCAGCACCTGGCCATGCGGCAGGGACGCGCCGCGCTCGCCCCTGTTGCTCCTCCGGAGCCGGCCGACGAGTCGCCGGCGGCCCAGGAGTCCGCGCCGGAACCAGTGACGGAGGCCGTAGAGGAGTCGGCTGCTGCCCCCGCCGCCACGCCTCCTGCCACCCTGGCTGGCGCGTTCGCGGCCATCCTCGCGGAGGAACGCGGAGAAGGCCCCGCGGCGGTCGGGCCGTCGAGTGCCGTCATATCCGACGCGCTCCTCGACGACATCGCGCGCCGCGTCGCCGCGCGGTTGACCGATTCGGTGCTCCGGGAGGAAGTCAACGCGCGCGTCGTGGAGATCGCGGAGCGGATGATCGCGGCCGAGATCGATCGAATCAAGACCGGGACCACCTGACGAGGGCGCGCCTGATGAAATCCGGCGCCTTCACGAGTACGATCGTCGGGTGATGTCCGAGGCGTCGAGCCAGTCCCCGTCCTGTACCGTCCCAGAGAAACCGGCCCTCGAGGGCCTCGAAGCGAAATGGCAGCCCCGCTGGGACGCCGAGCAGATCTACAGGTTCGACGGCACGCGGCCTCGTGACGAGGTCTTCGCGATCGACACCCCGCCGCCCACGGTGAGCGGTTCGCTCCACGTCGGCCACGTGTTCTCGTACACGCACACCGACGTCATCGCCCGCTACAAGCGGATGCGCGGCTTCTCCGTGTGCTATCCGATGGGCTGGGACGACAACGGCCTGCCCACCGAGCGCCGCGTGCAGAACTACTACGGCGTCCGCTGCGATCCGTCGCTGCCGTACGACCCGTCGTTCGAGCCGCCCGCCACGCCGGGCAAGCAGCCGATTTCGATCTCGCGTCCGAACTTCATCGAGCTGTGCGCACGCCTCACGGCGGAGGACGAGAAGGCGTTCGAGCACCTGTGGAAGTATCTCGGGCTGTCGGTCGACTGGTCGCTGACCTACGCCACGATCGGCAGGCGCGCGCAACGGATCTCGCAGCTCGCGTTCCTCAGGCTGCTCGCACGACAGCAGGCGTATCAGCTCGAAGCGCCCACGCTCTGGGACGTGGACTTCCGCACCGCCGTCGCGCAGGCCGAACTCGAGGACCGCGAGGTGCCGGGCGCGTACCACACGATTCGCTTCGCACGCGCCGACGGCAACGGGTACGTCCAGATCGACACCACACGCCCCGAGCTCCTGCCTGCCTGCGTGGCGCTCGTGGCACACCCGGACGATGAGCGGTACAAGCCGCTGTTCGGCACCGAAGTCATCACGCCGCTCTTCGGCGTGAAGGTGCCCATCCGCCCGCACCACCTCGCCGATCCCGAGAAGGGCACCGGCATCGCGATGATCTGCACGTTCGGCGATCTCACCGACGTCATCTGGTGGCGTGAACTGAACCTGCCCGTCAGGTCGATCATCGAGGCCAACGGCACACTGCGTCAGATCGCGTTCGGCGGCGACGCATGGCCATCGGTCGACCCTGCTCGTGCCGAGGCCGCGTACGCACCGCTCGTCGGGCGTGGCGCGTCGCAGGCACGCACGCGTCTGGTGGAGCAGTTGAAGGAGTCGGGCGATCTGCTCGGCGAGCCGCGGCCGATCACGCACGCCGTGAAGTTCTACGAGAAGGGCGATCGTCCGCTGGAGATCGTCACGAGCCGCCAGTGGTTCATCAGGACGATGCCGCATCGCGAGGCGCTGCTGGCACGAGGCCGCCAGCTCGAATGGCATCCGCCGTACATGCGCGCGCGATTCGAGAACTGGGTGGAAGGCCTCAACGGCGACTGGTGCGTGTCGCGGCAGCGCTTCTTCGGCGTGCCGTTCCCCGTGTGGTATCCGATCGCCGCCGACGGCACCGTGCA
>CAYRAE010000368.1:0-3320 GCA_964422175.1 uncultured Luteitalea sp.
CGACCGCCGCGCGCGACAGGCGAATCCCGGTGCCCGTCATCTGCCTGATGTCGCTCAGCACCGACACCCACACCAGTGCCTTCCACTGCACGGGGTCGACGCCGAGTGCGCGCGCCAGGATGGCTGTCACCGGCGCGCCTCGAGCGACGACAGCACGCCCGCCGTGGCGTCCTCGGCACTCCGCGCCCCTGTCAGGGCGGCGAAGGCGTGCTCGAGCGATTCACGCCCCGTCTCGCGCGCGATGTCCTCCGGCGTCCCCGCGGCGATCGCCCGCCCCTTGTCGACGATGACGATGCGGGGACAGAGGCGTTCGACCACGTCGAGCAGGTGGGAGCAGAAGAGGATCGTCCGGCCCTGCGCCGCCAGCCCGCGCAGCAGTTCCTTGAACACGAGCATCGCGTTGGCGTCGAGGCCGTTGAGGGGCTCGTCGAAGACGATGACATCCGGTGCGTGCAGCAGCGCCGAGGCGATGAGGACCTTCTGCCGCATGCCCTTGGAGAACGTCACCATGCGGGCGCCCCGCACATCCTGCATGTCGAACATGCGCAGGAGCTCCTCGACGCGCGGCCCCACGACACCGGCATCGAGGCCGTACAGCAGCGAGATGAAGCGGAAGTACTCGTCCGGTGTGAGGGCGTCGTAGAGCGCGCCAGTCTCTGGCACGTAGCCGACGCGCCGCTTCACCTCGATCGGGTGCGTGGCGATGTCGAAACCCGCCACCTCCACGCGTCCGCGCTGCAGCGGGAGCAGGCCGGTGAGGATCTTGACGGTGGTCGACTTGCCCGCGCCGTTCGGGCCGAGCAGCCCGAGCACATCGCCGCCGTGCGCCTCGAAGGTGAGTCCCTGGACGGCAGGCGTCCCACCGTACGCGTGATGGAGGTCTGTGACGCGGATCACGCCACGAGTGTACAGATGTCGGCCCAATCGCGGCGTGCATCTGAAGCAGTCGGGAGGGCCGGCCCTCCGGGCCCGGCCGCCGCCCGTTCGACGATCACTTCGCGGCGGGTGCCTGTGGGGTGATGAACTTCGTGTCGACCGCCATGCGTTTCAGCATGGCCTCGAAGCCGGTCTTGTCGACCGCCTTCACGTAGGCCTCTTCAGGCGCCACGAGCTTGTTCTTCACGAGGTCGGCAAGCGCGTCGTTCAGTGTCTGCATGCCGACGGCCTTGCCCACCTGCATCATCGACGGGATCTGGAAGGTCTTGCCTTCGCGAATCAGGTTGCTGATGGCGGTGTTGACGATCAGCGTCTCGAGCGCTGCGATCCGGCCGCCGCCCACCTTGCGACAGAGCGTCTGCGCGACGACGCCCTTGAGCGACTCGCTGAGCATCACGCGGATCTGGCTCTGCCTGTCGGCGGGGAACTGATCGATGATGCGGTCCACCGTCGACGCCGCCGTGCTCGTGTGCAGCGTGCCGAAGACGAGATGCCCCGTCTCCGCCGTCTCGATGGCGATGGCCACCGTCTCGAGGTCACGCATCTCGCCGACGAGCACGATGTCGGGATCCTCACGCAGCGCGGCCCGGAGTGCGTCCTTGAAGCCGTCCGTGTGCGTGTGGACCTCACGCTGGTTGATGAGGCACTGCTTGTTCTCGTGGACGAACTCGATCGGATCCTCGATCGTGATGACGTGGTCCTGGCGCGTCCTGTTGATGTAGTCGACCATCGCGCAGAGCGTGGTCGACTTGCCCGAGCCCGTCGGCCCTGTCACGAGGACGAGCCCCTTGCTCAAGTGGCACAACTGCAGCAGGTGCGACGACAGACCGAGTTGCTCGGCGGTGAGGATCTGGCTCGGGATGACGCGGAACACCGCGCCCATGCCCTTGCGATCCATGAAGATGTTGGCGCGGAAGCGCGCCAGTCCCTGGATCTCGTACGCGAAGTCCGTGTCGTGACGGCGCTCGAACTCGGTCCGGTTCTTCTCCGGCGTGATGGGCCCGAGCAGGCGCCGGATGTCGTCGGCGGTCAGGCGCGGCGCGCTGTCCTCGACGGGGGCCATCCGCCCGTCCTTGCGCACCATCGGGGGCACGCTGACACTGAGGTGCAGGTCCGACGCGCCCGTCTGCACCATCAGACGGAACAGGCGGTTGATC
This sequence comes from uncultured Luteitalea sp., assembly GCA_964422175.1. Taxonomy (GTDB): domain Bacteria; phylum Acidobacteriota; class Vicinamibacteria; order Vicinamibacterales; family Vicinamibacteraceae; genus Luteitalea. Next base: position 2,094 of record CAYRAE010000368.1, read on the forward strand.
GGGGGTTCCTGGACGATCGGCGTGGGCGCGGGAGCAACGGAAGCCATCTCACGTCCCCAATCGGCACGACGCGGCCGGACTGGAGGGCCTGGCTGTCGGCACTCGCGGCATCGCGGCGTCGCGGCATTTCCGGGTCTACACTTTCTGCCATGCAACCACGCTTCCACGGCCTCACCCGGGGCATCGTCCTCGCTCTCGGGTGCCTCACGCTGGCAGTCCCGTACGCGCAGACACCCACGCTGGCGCCCGGCGCGCGCGTGCTGCTCGACGCGCACAACGCGTATCCGTATGAGGGTCGGTTCACGGACCGCATCACGCGAGGCCTGGCCACGGGGCTACCTGTCGCGATCGAGCAGGACCTGATCTGGCGCGTGGGCCCCGACGGCAAGGGCGAGTCGGTGGTCGGCCACGACGAGGACAAGGTGGCCGACGCGGCCACGTTCGAGGCGTACTTCTTCGAGACCATCGCACCGTTGATGCAGCGGGCGCTCGACGAGAACCGGCGCGAGACATGGCCGCTCATCGTGCTGAACCTCGACTTCAAGACGAACGAACCCGCGCATCATGCGCGCGTCCTCGAACTCCTGACCGCGCACGACGCGTGGCTCACCACGGCACCGCGCACCGCCACGCCCGAACGTCCCGAGCCGTTCACCGTCGGCCCCTTGCTGGTGCTCACGGGCAGCCACGACGGCCAGCAGCGAAGCTTCCACGACGCCCTCGCGCCGGGCGATCGCCTCAGGCTGTTCGGCGCATACGAAGCTCCCGCCACGCCCGATCTGACCAGCGAGCAGCGCACCCTCGCGCTCGGAGCGACGGCGCCGGAGCTCCTGATGCCGGCGCGCGCCACGAACTATCGTCGCTGGGTCAACTTCCCGTGGCTGGTCGTCGAGTCCGGCGGCCCGACGAAAGCCGGCGACTGGACGGCCGCCGATCGCACGCGGCTCGACGCGGTCGTGGCGCGTGCCCACGGGCAGGGACTGTTCATCCGCTTCTACACGCTCAACGGGCACCCCGCCGACGACGCGTCACGCCAGGGCTGGTCGAGAACGTACAACTTCGGCAGCGAGGCGAACGCGAGGCTCCGGTGGCAGGCCGTGCGCGATGCACGCGTGGACTTCATCGCCACCGATCAGTACGAAGCATTCAGCCGCAGCAGATGAGCTCGGGATGGGCGGCGTTGTCTGGTACTGTCGGCCATGCGGGTGACGTCCTGCCTGAAACCAC
>CAYRAE010000368.1:3330-4177 GCA_964422175.1 uncultured Luteitalea sp.
TGGACATGGTCATGGTGGTTTCGGGCAGGACCATGTCCACATTTGCATCGTTTGCTTCCGCTCGCGCTGCCCTTGGCGCGTGCGTCGCCGCTTTCACGCTGCTGCTGGCCGTCCCCGGCGCTCACGCCGAAACAGACTCGAAGAAGGTCCGCTTCGACGGCAGCGACACGATCCCCGTCAAGCTCGTCGTCCAGGGCGTCGAGGTGAGCACGATCCGCTTCAGCCTCGAAGGCGGGATCAAGCTCAACCCGTTCAAGTCGGGCAGAGGCCCGCAGGCCTACCTCGCCGTGAAGAACACGGGGAGCAAGGCGCTCGACTTCGGTATCGCTGTCGTGCTGTACGACGAGAAGGGTGCCGTGATCGCCGCGAGCGAGAGCAATCACCTCGGCGATCTCGACCCGGGCGAAGAGGGCGAGATCGTGGTGATGTTTCGCTACGTGAAGCGCAAGATCTACGCGGCAAAGACCGTCGAGATCGTGCTCGAAACGCTGCCGCCGGGCTGAGCGAGTCGAAGGGAACGCGACAGGCGGGACCGGTGTGACCCGGTCCCGCCCGCAGCACTCCGACGAACAAGGGAAGGGGAAGGTGTTCGTCGAGAGATTGAACAGCGAGACGCTAGAACCTGAAGCGCATGCCCGTCTCGAACCGGCGGGCCGCCATCGCGGCCGTCGGGACGCCGAAGCGATTGGACGACTGCACCGAGACGTAGTTGACGTAGTTGACCTGGTTGAACACGTTGAACGCCTGCAGGTAGACCTCGAACTGCATCGCGCGATCGTTGCCGCCCATCGGGCCGAAGCCGCCACCGCCGCCGCGACCGCCACCACCGCCACCTCCACCGCCGCCC
>CAYRAE010000369.1:0-215 GCA_964422175.1 uncultured Luteitalea sp.
ATTCGTTGCAGGACGGCTCGCTGGAAATCGAGCTTCAACATCACGCCCAGGCCACGCGCCAACGCAGGGTTCAACGCGACCGGAAAGTTGAGGCCAAGGACGTGGCCTCTCTCGAGCAGGTCTTCAAGTGGTGGGAGCGGACGCGGCTCTCCTGGCTCAGGTGACTTCGCGTAGGCGGAGCGCGGCGGACAGAACGCGCGGTGGACATCCGGATT
>CAYRAE010000369.1:225-4174 GCA_964422175.1 uncultured Luteitalea sp.
GCGACAGGAACACGACGGCCCCCTCGATGATCGACGAGCGCACCTTCGGATCGAGGCGAGCCCAGGCGTTGTAGTACCAACGGTTGATTGCTTCGAGCCGGTATCGTCGGTCTTCGGAAATCAGCTCGGGTTGCAGAGTCCGGACCTCGAAGGGCACTCCCCGTTCCGCAAGGAAGGTTTCGAGCTCGGCCTCATATGGGTGCACCATGCTCGCGTTATCAAGCCGCGCCCACAGGGTCCACGGTGCGTCACGGAGATGCAGCCCGTGCTCCTGATCGGGCACGACCAGCATGTCAACCGGCCGCTTGAACTGTGCCGTCAGTAACTTCAGGTTCTCGACAATCAGCTTCTCTTCGATGATGTAGCGGTACACCTCCGAGAGCGTGGTGTAGCCCACCGTGATCCTCCGAAGCGCGATCACGAACTTCAAGAGGTCGGTGTACGCCTGCTGCCAGAATGGCTCCTTGGAATGCCCGAACAGATTGTTCACGAGCGACGCGAGCGCGTAGGCGACAGCGTACGGGTCCAGATCGTTGTGCAGAGGGTTGTAGCAGGTGCCACTGTTGAGACCGACCTCGACGTAGTCGGCTCCACGGCCCGCGCGGCGGAGAATGTCACGAACCTGTCCGCAGAAGTCGCCCTTCACCTCCATCACGAGCCCACCGATCTTGTGGTCCGGATCCGCCGCACGCCAGCGCAGGAGCTGATCGACGTACGGATACATGCAGGCAGAAGTCTTGCCGGTGCCCACGGCTCCGACGACCATGATGCCCGTGTAGAGCCCTCTCTCCGGAATGGTCAGCCACGTCGGCTCAGGTGAACGCTGGGGCGTCGTCTTGTCATGCGTTTCCCCAAGGACGAGCATCAGGTCGGGCCGTTGCTCGGGCTCCGGGTAGGGCGGCAAGGCGCGGTGGACCGGTGACCTTCCCATTCGGAGCAGAACGACCGTCGCAAGTGACATCATCATCGAGGCGGCCAGGTACGGCGTCGTGAACCAGAGCGTTGCGTACCCATACGCGAGAACGTTGAAGACGTGGGGCCTGCGCGCGGCGATGAGCGCAAGGAAGGGATTGTCGGCCTGCACCGGAAAGGCGTGCAGACCCCACGCACCTATAGCGGTGGCGATCAGCAGTGCGAGGACGGCGCGACTGTCGAGGATGAAGCGCAGCATCGCCTGTCCCGCCTCGCTACGCGCTCGCCTGCCCGGACACCAGGACCACGTCTCCGCCGGATGGTGCCACCGTCGACAGTGGTCGGCGGTTGGGCGGGCGGCGCCGGCGACCGCCGTTCATCGGAACCGGCACGTACGAGTCCGGATTGGCGGCACGCCACTGCAGGAACTCCTTGTCCCTGGCGAGGACGGTGTCGACCACCTGGTTGAGGACGTACTCAGTGGACTCGCCGATGAAGCGGGCGTAGGCATACAGCGTTTCGTTCGTCTCGTGGTCCAGCCGGGTGCGATGTCGGACCAGGCGCTTGCCACGCGAGCGGGGTTTGATCAGAGCCATGGGAAGACTCTCCTTCTTGGTAAGGAACGGCCGTGACGATCGCCTGCGGGTTGGCATGTCATGCGACACCGGAACGACCACGTGATGCGCGCGCTCGTGCGGCCGGCGGCCGGCACTATCGCGGGCCAGAACTTGCGGGACGGACTGGGCAGACAGTTGGGGCGTGAGCGACCCCCCGGAATCGGGGGCGGGTCACCCGATGGGGCCTTCACGGGGGGTCGCTCACGCCCCAACTGCACTACGTGTCACCTCCAGGCGGGCGGCAGAACACGCCGCCCGATGCGCGCGACGGCTGCCTCCGCGCTCGCCAACCGATGCGGCGCCAACCAGTAGCGGCGCCGCAATGTGCCCGACCACAGGGCGCCATGACCGTCGCGATGACTGCGACTGGCGGCCGCTGAGGGGAAGAGGAGCCCCTGGGTCCTCTTCCCCTGCCTCTTCCCCCTGACGGCCAGATCACGCAGTAGCCAGCAGAGGAGAGAGATGACGGTAACGGTGCGTGAGTACGGAACATCTGAGCTGCGCAACGCCACGCGCGATCATGTCAGCGAGCGTCGGCGACACGGCCGAATCAACGACATCGTCGGGCCCCTCCAGCCAGACCCGATACAGCGAGCGGAACCGCGGCGCGCGGAACGCCCGGCTCGCACGCTCGAACCGTGGGTCTCTTGCGTCACATCCCGAGCGCCGCGCCTCGAAGTACCAGCGCAACTCGTCGCAGGTGGACGGCCTGAGGGGCATCGCCAGTTGCTCCCGAAAGGCGGCCACGTACGCGTCCTTGGCCTTGACCAGATGCATCGGCACGACCAGTTGAAGCGTCCATGTCGGCAACGCCCGGAACAGTTCGGCGTGACGATCGAGAAACGCGCGGAAATCGACGGGCGACGGCCGTGTCACCAGGTACAAGAACACGTCCGCCTCGCCGTCGTCCGAGACGCCGATCGGCAGCTTGTCGTGGAACCTCCGGATGGTCGTGCTCGACTGGCCGACGAACGTAAGCGACGGCAGTGCACCGGCCGGCACACCTTGGTCCTGCGTGAAATAGGCCACCTTCTCGGGTTCGGTCGCGAGCCACCGGTGCTGCCGGCCTGCGATCACGGCATCGAGCAGCATCAGTCGTTCGATCGCGCGAGCGAGAGCCATCGGCTTCCGATTGCGATTGTCTGGCTCACCTATGGCTTCGTACAGTGGCCGGTGGTGGACGTGGTAGAGCCGAGCCCTGTTGTGCCCGCACGGCCTGACCGTCGCCATTTTTCGGGCAAGCAGACGACCGAAGAAGTCGTGCATCTTCTGTCCGTACGCGATGCCGGCATGTGCACAGTAGTGGCGGCCCAGACAGACGCCGCTGTGAAGCATCAACGTCACCAGGAAAGTCGCCTGACGCTCGGTGAAGCCGTATGCCGCGACGTTCGTCACGCGCTCGACGGCGGTCATCGGAGGAGTTCCTCGGCGAGGCGGGGATCCGGCGATCGAGGGCCGCCACGGCGGCCTGCTGCAGTGCCCGCGCCGCGACTCGAACGTCCTCCCGCGCGACCTGTCCCCGACCGGAACCGCGAGAAGCCAGCGCTGACCTTGCCTGACGCGTGGAGGCCTCGATAGTGCAGTGTCGTGACCTCGAGGTCCTCCGTTTCACGCCGGCCATCTGGCATGTCGAGCTCCATCCGAAGATCGGGAAAGCGGACATGGCCATCTTGGACGGGCAGGTCGTGCTCAAGTGCCCACTCCCTGATCTCTCGCTCCGTCCGTCGGACGCGACCATCGCTATCCGAGCGGTCGCGGTTGGGTTCCTGAAGGAAGCGCTGGTACTCGCGCTTCAGGTCGTGTTCGAGCACGATCCGAAGGAGGTGTGCGTCCCGTTCCGACTGGCGCTCGATGGCGCGCTCGAACGCGCGGTAAAGCTGCGCATCGTGTTCCAGTTCACGAGGTCGCAGGACATCAGCGTGGAACTCCTGCCTGTGTTCGTCGCGAGGATCACGGTGGGCCTCCAGGAGGTCTCGGCCCTTGTCTGTGAGCGTCACAATCACCGTGCGGTCCTCGCGGTCGAGCGGCGCCACTTCGCGAATCAGCCCGTCCGTTCTCAGACGCTCCAGGTCCCCATGCCACAGGTCAGCTGACCGGCCATCGTCATTCCGAATGTCGTCGATCGGCACCACGCGAAAGGCGCCGATTGTGGCGAGCGCTCGCACTTCCGAGCCGCGGAGCCTGAACGTCTCGTCGCCGAGTGACACGTCCTCACGCTCCCGACCGCGGGGCAGGTCGAGCCCGTCCGTGAACGCCTCCCTCGGGTCGCGCCGCGACCGTTCTCTGGAATCAATCTCACGCTCGGGACCGGGTCGGTCCCTGGAGTCGACCCATCGGGGATCGAGATCGTCACGCATAGCTGCCTCCTCATCTCCGTTTCAGGAAGGGCCTCAGGTCCTCGTGGACACCATCGGACGTGC
>CAYRAE010000370.1:0-4169 GCA_964422175.1 uncultured Luteitalea sp.
CCGAGCACCTGACGCGCCTGCTCGACGCCCTGCTCCTGCTCGCGCGCGCCGACGCGCAGCAGGCAGCGCTCACGTTCGCGCCCGTCGACCTCGGCGCGTTGACGCGCGACATCGTCGACGAATGGGCCGCCGTCTCCGAAGAGAAGCAGCACACACTCCTCGTCGACGCACCCTCGCTCACGATCGACGGCGACGTCAACCTCCTGCGCCTCGCCATCGGCAACATCCTCGGCAACGCGATCCGCTACACGCCGCCGGGCGGCCACATTCAGGTGCGAGTGGAAGGGACGGGCACCGGGCACCGGGCACCGGGCACCGGCATCGCGGTATCGCAGCATTCGGCATTGGAATGGAGGCCAGGGGCGTCAGTCCCTGGCACCGACATCGCGACGTCGCGCCAACCGTCATTCGGCATTCGGCATTCGGCATTCCCAGTGGCGCGCGTGTCCGTGCAAGATTCAGGACCGGGGATCGCGCCCGAGCATCAGGCGCTGGTCTTCGAGCGGTTCTATCGCGTGGATCGCGGGCGATCGCGCGAGGCGGGCGGCACGGGGCTCGGGTTGTCGATCGCGGCGTGGGCGGCGACGGCGCACGGCGGACGGGTCAGCGTCGAGAGCACGCCAGGTGTAGGGAGCACGTTCACGATCGACGTGCCGATCGCGCGGGCGGAGGCTCAGTCCGCAGCGATGCGCCCCACGCGATCCGGCGATCCCTCGCGCGACTTGAACGTCACGTAGGCGTCGCCGGTGCGCGGATCGACGGCCACGGTGTTGGGCCGCGTGCCTCCGGTACGCGTCTCGACGATCTTCAGCGTGCGCGTGTCGATCACCGATACCGTCTCGGCTCCCCTGTTGGTCACGTAGAGACGCTGCCGCGCGGTGTCGAGCGCCAGCCCCAGCGTGCCATCGCCTGTCGCGATCGTCTCAACGACCTTTCCGCTCGCCACGTCGAGCACCGTCACGGTGCCCGACCGCTGATGGCTCGCGTAGAGACGATCCGCCGCCCCGTCGTACTCGAGGTGCGTCGTCCCTGCGCCACCGGACGTGAAGCGGCGCACGACCTGCCGCGTGGCGAGATCGATCTCGATGATCTCGCCGCTGGCGATGCTGCACGTGAACAACCGGTTTCGCGTGCGGTCGAGCGCGAGGCCCGTCGAACGTCCGCCGACGTTGGTGATTTCATACGCGATCGTGTGCGTCGCCCCGTCGATCACCCAGATGCGGCTCGCAGGTTCCGGAATCGAGACGTACACGCGGTTGGCCACGGGGTCGACGAGCGCGCGGAACACGTGCGCGCCAGGATCGCCGGGCTTGCCGATCGTCGCGATCGTGCGGCCCGAGACCCCGTCGATGGCCACGACGGTGCCCGTCGTGGTGCTCGTGCCATACAGCACGCGCGTGCGGTCGTTGAACGCCAGCCCGAACACCGGCCTGCCGTCGGTGTCGAACGACGTCCGCTCGCGCAGCGTCTTCGGATCGAGCACGAAGATGCGTCGCGCCGACGGCTCCGTCGACGCGACGTACACCGCGTCGGTACTCACGCCGACGACCACTTCGTAGATACCGGCGCCCACGGATCGCAACGTCATCGGTCGGGTACTCGCCGCGGAGTGCGCGTAGGACCCGACGCACGCAAGCAGCAGGATGGCGCCCCGCGCGGCGCCGGACAGCCATGTCATGCCGCGCCCCTCACCACACCAGGTACGTGAACGGCGGGACGTACGCCTGCAACAGCACCAGCCCGCCGACCATCGCCGCGAGAACGAGACTGTGCCAGAACACGTAGCGCAGGATATCGCCCTCGTGCCCATACCACCGCGTGGCCGTGCTGGCGACGACGATGCTCTGGGCATCGATCATCTTGCCCATGACGCCGCCGGAACTGTTCGCGGCGGCCATGAGGACCGGGTTGAGTCCGAGCTGTTCCGCGGTGATCCGCTGCAGACTCCCGAAGAGCACGTTCGACGAGGTGTCCGAGCCTGTGAGTGCCACACCGAGCCACCCGAGCATGGTGCCGAAGAACGGGTACAGGACGCCAGTGCCCGCGAACGCGAGACCGAGCGTGGCGTCGAGCCCCGAGTAGCGCGTGGTGAACCCGATCGCCATCATCACGGCAATCGTGACGAGCGACGTGCGCACCAGCATGAGCGTCCGGAGGTACGTCTTCGCCAGTTCCGCGATGGAGCAGCCCATCACGAATCCCGCGACGATGGCCGCGATGAAGATGCTCGTACCCGTGGCCGACAGCCACGACACGGCGAACAACGCGGGTTCGCGCGCGGCGGTTGCCACCACGGGAGGCACGCGCTCGATGAGATCGTGCAGCCCCGGTACCGCGACGCGCACGGTGGTCCAGTCGTCGAGAGCGGCCTTCACCGGCGGGAGCCCCCACACGAACACGAGCACGCTGAGAATCGCCCATGGCACCCATGCCCTGATGACCTCGGCGCGCGTCGGCTCCGCCGCACCATCGTGCTGACGCGCGCCGAGGCGGTCGCCCGGCGTCCAGCCGTCGGAGGGTTGCCACACCCTGAGGAACAGCACGAGCGACAGCATCGAGGCGATGGACGCCGCGACGTCGACCAGCCATGGGCCGTGCAGGTTGGAGACGAGTCCCTGGAGCAGCGCGAACGGCACGCCGGCCGCAAGGATCGCCGGCCAGATGCCGATCATGCCGCGCCAGCCCGCGAACGCCGCGATGAGCCAGAACGGAACGATCACGGAGAACATCGGCAACTGACGGCCGACCATCCCGCTCAACGCGAGCAGATCGAGCCCGCTCACGGCGCTCAACGCGATGATGGGCGTGCCGAGGGCGCCGAACGCCACGGGGGCCGTATTGGCGATGAGCGACAGGCCCGATGCGGCGAGGGGCGCGAAGCCGAGCCCGATCAACAGCGCGCCGGTGACGGCGACGGGCGTTCCGAACCCGGCGGCGCCCTCGAAGAACGCACCGAAGGCGAACGCCACGAGCAGGAGTTGCAGCCGCGCGTCGCGCGTGACGTGCGTGATGCTCTGCCGCAGCGTGGCGAACAGGCCGCGCTGTTCGGTGAGCTGGTAGAGGAAGATGACGTTGATGACGATCCAGCCGATGGGCAGCAACCCGTAAGCGGCACCGTACGCGGCGCTCGCGAACGCCATCGAGGCCGGCATGCCGAACACGGCGACCGTCACGACGAGCGAGGTCACCAACCCGACCAGCGCCGCCTTGTGCGCGTGCAGCTTCAGGAACGCCAGCGACCCGAGCAGCGCTACAACGGGCAACGCCGCGCAGATGGTGGACAGCCAGGCCTGCCCGAAGGGGTCGTACACCTGCTGCCACATGGACGGAGGCTCCTCTTCTGTTCGCTTACGGCTTACGGCTCGAGGCTTACGGCTTACGGAACGGCACTCATCAGTCAGTCGCCGGCTTGTCCACCGCAGCGCGCAGCGCGAAGGCAGGCCGGTTGCCGGTTGCCGGTTGCCGGTTGCCGGTTGCCGGTTGCCGGTTGCCGGAGTATAGACTGCCGTCTGTGGCGCGCGAAGATCTGCTGATGGCGCTCGGACGCGTGGTCCCTACCGAGCGCCTGCTCACGCGACCGGGTGCGCTCGCGCCGTACGAGTTCGACGGTCTCACCGCGTATCGCGCCCGACCCTGCGCGGTGGTCCTCGCGGAATCGGCGGACGAGGTGATCGAGACCGTGCGGCTGTGTCACGCGGCACGCGTGCCGTTCATGGCGCGCGGGAGCGGGACCAGCCTGTCGGGCGGGGCGGTGCCCATCGAAGACGGCGTGGTCATCGCGCTCAATCGCCTGAACCGCGTGCTCCGCCTCGACCCCGACGCCCGTATCGCCGTCGTGGAACCCGGAGTCGTCAACCTCGCCGTCACCGCGCTCGCTGCCCCACACGGTCTCTACTACGCGCCCGACCCCTCGAGCCAGTCGGTGTGCACCATCGGCGGCAACGTGGCCTTCAACTCCGGTGGCGCGCACTGCTTCCGCCATGGCATGACGGCCAACCACGTGCTGGGCCTGCGTGTGGTGCTCGGCGACGGAACCGTGGTCACACTCGGCGGCGAGAGCCTCGAACAACTCGGGCCGGACATGACGGGGCTCTTCATCGGCTCCGAAGGTCTTTTTGGCGTGGCGCTGGAAATCACGCTCCGTCTCGTGACGCGACCTGCCCTCTATC
>CAYRAE010000371.1:0-4158 GCA_964422175.1 uncultured Luteitalea sp.
GAAGCGCGAGTGATCTCTTCGACGTCGGACATGGTGAACCTGCGTGCTGTCGCCGGGCGGTGCAGACACCGTGGCGCGAGAAGTCGTGAAGGGCCAGCCACAGGAAATGACCCGAGGCCGCCGTTGAATCAGACATTCTACCGCGCCGCGTCGGCACGGCCTTCGAGGTCGAGCCAGCGGGCCATCACGCGTTCGAGCTCGGTCTCGCAGGCCTCCAGCGCCGACGCCGTTTCGGCCATCCCGATGGGACCGCGCAGGTGGAAGTCCTGCGCGGTGATCGCCGCTTCGAGATCGGCCTTGCGCGTCTCGATCTCCTGGATGGTTGCGGGAAGCGCGTCCAGTTCGGCGCGTTCCTTGTACGTGAGCTTCGCGCGACGGGCGGCGGCTGGCGGCTCCGCGGGCCGGACACGTTCACGCACCGGCTCCGATGCCTCGACGAGGCGCGACGGCCGCTGCCGCACCCAGTCCGAGTACCCGCCGACGTACTCCCGCACGCGGCCGTCGCCCTCGAACGCGATCGTGCTCGTGACGACGCGATCGAGGAACGCGCGGTCGTGGCTCACCACCAGCAGCGTTCCAGCGAATCCGAGCAGCAGTTCCTCGAGGACGTCGAGCGTCTCCAGGTCCAGATCGTTGGTCGGCTCGTCGAGCACGAGCACGTTGGCGGGACGGACCAGCAGTCGCGCGAGCAGGAGGCGATTGCGCTCGCCGCCAGACAGCGCGCGTACCGGCGACTGGAATCGATCCGGCGGGAACAGGAAGTCTTTCAGGTAACCGGCGACGTGGCGCGTGCCGCCGCCGGGCACGTCGACCATCTGCCGGCCATCGGCCACCGTGTCCATCACCGTCACGTCGGGGTCGAGTTGCTCACGCTCCTGATCGAAGTAGGCGACCGACAGGTGCGTCCCCCGAACCACCTCACCCGACTGCACGGGCAGCGTTCCGAGCAGCAACCGCAGCAGCGTCGTCTTGCCCGAGCCGTTGGGACCGAGGATGCCGACGCGATCGCCGCGCATGATGCGGCCGCTGAAGTCGTCGATGATCGGGCGGTCGCCGAAGCTGTGCGAGAGATGACGCGCGTCGAGCACGAGCGCGCCCGAGCGTTCGCTGTCGTCGACCGACAGGTGCACGGTGCCGGCCTTCTCTCGCCGCTGCGCGCGCTCGCGCCGCATCGCCTCCAGCGCGCGGACGCGGCCTTCGTCGCGCGTGCGGCGCGCCTTGATGCCCTGCCGGATCCACGCTTCCTCTCGCGCGAGGAGCTTGTCGAACTTGTCCTGCTGCTGCCCCTCGGCCTCCTGCTCGGCCTCGCGCGTCTCCAGGTACGTGTCGTAGTTGCCGGGATAGCTGCGGAGCATCCCGCGATCGAGCTCGACGATGCGCGTGGCGAGCGCACGCAGCAGCGTCCTGTCGTGCGTGACGAAGAGCAGCGCGCCGGTGAACTCGCGCAGGAACGCTTCCAGCCACTCGATCGAATCGATGTCGAGATGGTTCGTCGGCTCGTCGAGCAGCAGCACGTCGGGTTGCCGCACGAGCGCCTGCGCCAGCAGCACGCGGCGACGCTGGCCGCCCGAGAGCGTACTGACGGCCGCGTCTGCGGGCAGATCGAGGCGCGCGATCACGTCCTCCACCCGCTGCTCGAGACGCCAGCCATCCTGTCGATCGAGGGCTTCCTGCAATTCGCCGAGGCGAGCCACGAGGGCATCGGTGCCATGGTCGGCCACCGCATGCGCCACCTGGTGATACTCGGTGGCCAGTTCCCCCAGCGCGCCCAGCCCGTCGGCCACGACGGCGAACACGCTGCGATGGCCACCGGGCGGCACGTCCTGCTCCAGCCTGGCCACACGAAGACCGGGTTGCTGCCACACGCGTCCGGAGTCAGCCGGGAGTTCTCCGGCCAGCACGCGCAGCAGCGTGGACTTACCGGCGCCGTTGCGGCCGATGAGGCACACGCGCTCGCCGGCGTCGAGCCGCAGCGTCGCGGCGTCGAGCAGTGGGCGATGGCCGAACGCCATCGTCACGCCGTCGAGTTCGATCAATGCCATGTGCGTAATGGCGACCAGCCGTCATGGGCGCCCGTCGTTCCGTAGGGCCGACGCATGCGTCGCTCCTACCGGCCGCCGAGCAACTTCTGGAACGCCGCCGACATCGCGGTGGATGACGGTGCGGCGGGCGTCTGCGGACGGCGATCCGGCTGGCGGTCCTGCCGTTGACGCTGCCCGCGTGCATCGGATGCTCCACCCTGGCGCGCATCGCGGGACTGCGCCTGACGCGCCGCCGGCCGCTCCGTCTTGCGCATGGTGAGCGCGACGCGCTTGCGCGCGATGTCCACTTCGAGCACCGTCACCGTCACGATCTGGCCGGCCTTGACCACGTCGCGTGGATCCTTCACGAAGCGATCGGCGAGCTGCGACACGTGAACGAGGCCGTCCTGATGGACGCCGATGTCGACGAACGCGCCGAAGTTGGCCACGTTGGTCACCACGCCTTCGAGCGCCATCCCCGGCGCGAGATCCGACAACTGGTGCACCGAGTCCTTGAACTTCGCCGTGCGAAACCCCGGGCGCGGATCGCGTCCCGGCTTCTCGAGCTCGGCGAGGATGTCGCGTACGGTGGGCGTCCCGAATTTCTCGTCAGCAAACGCTGACGGATCCAGCGTGCGCAGGAAGGTCCCGTCGCCGATCAGGCTCGGCACCTCGCGCGACGTGGCACGCGCGATCCGCTCCACCACCTCGTACGCCTCGGGGTGGACCGCAGACGCGTCGAGCACGTCAGGACCGTTGGGGATACGCAGGAAGCCCGCCGCCTGCTCGAACGTCTTCTCGCCGAGCCGCGGCACCGCGCGCAGGTCGGCGCGCCGGCGGAACGGTCCGTGCTGCGTACGGTAGTCGACGATCTGCGCGGCGAGGCGCGCGTTGAGCCCGGAGATGCGCGACAGCAGCGCGGGCGATGCCGTGTTCACGTCGGCGCCGACCGCGTTCACGCAGTCCTCCACCACGCCATCGAGCTGTCGGGCGAGCGCCGACTGACTGACGTCGTGCTGATACTGCCCGACGCCGATCGAGCGCGGCTCGATCTTCACCAGTTCCGCCAGCGGGTCCTGCAGACGCCGGGCGATGGACACCGCGCCACGCAGCGTGACGTCGAGATCGGGGAGTTCCTTCGACGCCAGTTCCGACGCCGAGTACACCGACGCGCCAGCCTCCGACACGACGATGCGCGTGAGCGAGATCTCGGGGAAGCGCTCCATCAGGTCGGCGACGAGCTTCTCGGTCTCTCGCGAGGCCGTGCCGTTGCCGATCGCCACCAGATCCACGGCGTGTGCGGCGCACAGCGCCGCCAGCGCGGCAATCGATCCGTCCCAGTCCTTCCTTGGCTCGTGCGGATAGATGGTCGTCGTGGCGACAACGGCACCGGTGTTGCCCACCACCGCCACCTTCACGCCGGTCCTGATCCCCGGATCGAGGCCCATCGTGACGCGGGTGCCGGCCGGTGCCGCGAGGAGCAAGTCGCGCAGGTTCGTGCCGAACACGCGGATCGCCTCGGCTTCGGCCATCTCGCGCAGGCGCTGCTCGACGTCGTTTTCGAGCTTGGGCTGCAGTCGCGCCTTCCACGCGAGCGTCACGGCGGTGCGCAGGAAGTCGTCGGCAGGACGCTGCTCGTGCGTGACGCCGGCAAACGCGGCGATGCGGCGTTCCGGCTCGCCGAGCGGTGCCCCGCTCTCATCGTCGGGCAAGGCGATCGAGAGCTTCAGGGCGCCTTCCTTGCGTCCGCGCAACAACGCAAGCACGCGATGCGCCGGGACCGTGCTCACCGGCTCGCGCGCGTCGAAGTAGTCGCGGAACTTCGCGCCCTTCTCTTCCTGCCCCTCCACCACGATCGACCGGAGCGTGCCGTGGTCCCACACGTACGTCCGCAATCCGCCCACGAGCTCCGGCGCTTCGGAGAAGCGCTCGATGAGAATCGCGCGCGCACCGTCGAGCGCGGCGGCGACGTCGGCCACACCAGTGGCCTCGTTCACATACTCGGCGGCCGCCGCCTGCGGGACGAGCGTGGGTGTGGCCAGCAACGCGTCGGCGAGCGGCTCGAGTCCCTGCTCGCGCGCAATCTGCGCCTTCGATCGCTTCTTCGGGCGATGCGGGGCATACAGATCCTCGAGGC
>CAYRAE010000372.1:0-4128 GCA_964422175.1 uncultured Luteitalea sp.
CCCCGAGCCTCGTCACCCCACCCGCACTCGTCCCAGTTGCCGATCGAGTACTCGATGAACTCCAGCGAGGAGTTCTCGCGGAAGTCCGAGATCGGGAACACGGACTTGAAGACGGCCTGCAGGCCGACGTCCTCGCGCTCGGCCGGCAGCGTGTACATCTGCAGGAAGCGGTCGTAGGACTTCTTCTGGATTTCGATCAGGTTGGGAATCGGGACCGTGGTCCGGATCTTGGAAAAGTCGATGCGCTCGCGGTAGACGTTCTTGGCCAGGCTGCTGCTCATACTTCTCGATTCCCCCGGGTCGGCCCCGCCACGGACCACCCGTCGCACGAGGTTTGCGATGCCGAACTGACTCCAACACAACGGCGAAAGCCGCGCGGCCTCGCCGAAGCGCCCGAAGGGCGCGAAGGCGGGCACACGCGGCTCGCGACAGGCCGAGACGTGCTACTTGATCTCGACCTTCGCGCCGGCCTCTTCGAACTTCTTCTTGATGGCCGCCGCCTCGTCCTTGCTCGCGCCTTCCTTGATCGCCTTGGGCGCGCCTTCGACGAGATCCTTGGCTTCCTTCAGGCCGAGCGACGTGACCTCGCGGACCGCCTTGATCACGTTGATCTTGTTCGCGCCCGCCTCGACGAGGATGACGTTGAACTCGGTCTGCTCCTCGGCCGGTGCCGCTGCCGCCGCACCGCCACCCGCTGCCACCACCACCGGCGCCGCGGCCGCGGCCGACACGCCGAGCTCGGCCTCGAGCGTCTTGACGAGCTTCGAGAGCTCCATCACCGAGATGTTCTTGATGTACTCGACCACCTGATCCTGCGTCACGTCTGCCATTGTCCTGATCTCCTCACCTGTCAGCGGTAGGGCCCGCCGCCTCGACGTTGCTCGGGGCGTGGCCATCGTTCATCGGCGGGCTACTCGCCCTTCTTCTTCTCCACCTGCGTCAGCACATTCATCAGGTCCCGCGGCGCCGCGCTCAGCACGCTGACGATCTGGACCATCGGAGCCTGCAGCAGGTACAGCAGCTTGGCGTACAGTTCCGGCTTGCCCGGCATGGTCGCCAGGTCGTTGACCGCCGGTCCCTCCACCACCTCACCCTGCACCACGGCGGCCTTCAGCACGAGCGCCGGCGCGGTGCGGGCAAACGTCGTGAGCACCTTGGCGAGCGCCACCGGGTCGTCGCCGCTGAAGGCCACGGCCGTCGGGCCCGTGAAGTGGGACGTCAGCGCCTCGAAGGGCGTGCCGGCCATCGCGCGACGCGCGAGCGTGTTCTTCACCACCTTGTACGAGCCCTGTACGGCCCGCACCTGGCGGCGCAGTTCGGTGACCTCGGGAACCTTGAGGCCCTTGTACTCCAGGACGATCAGGCTCTCGGTCGCGCCGAAGGCGTCGGCGAGCTGCCCGAGTTCCAGTTGCTTGTCAGCACGAGATACAGCCATGGTCTCTCCCCTTACTTGACGAGCGACTCGACATGCGAGGTGTCGATCGCCACGCCCGGGCCCATGGTCGAACTGACCGTCAGGCTCTTGAGGTACTTGCCCTTGGCCGCCGCCGGCTTCGCCTTCATCACGCTGTCCACCAGCGCGTGCGCGTTGGCCAGGAGGTTCTCGGCCGGGAACGACACCTTGCCGATCGGGGCGTGCACGATGCCGGTCTTGTCCACACGGAACTCGACCTTGCCCGCCTTGATCTCCTGCACGGCCTTCGTGACGTCGGTCGTGACGGTGCCCGTCTTCGGGTTGGGCATCAGCCCGCGCGGGCCGAGCACCTTGCCGAGCCGGCCCACCGCTCGCATCATGTCGGGCGTCGCCACGACGGCGTCGAAGTCCGTCCAGCCGGCCGCGATCTTCTCCACGAGTTCCTCGCCGCCCACCGCGTCGGCGCCGGCGGCTTCCGCCTCACGCTGCTTCTCGGGGTTGGCGATCACGAGCACGCGCTTGGTCCTGCCGAGGCCGTGCGGCAGCACCACGGTGCCGCGCACCATCTGATCGGCGTGCTTCGGGTCCACGCCGAGACGCATGGCGACTTCGACGGTCTCGTCGAACTTCGTGTACTTGAGCTTCTGGACGAGCGGAATCGCTTCATCCAGCACGTACGGCCGCTCTTCGACTTGCGCGCGCGCCGCCGCGTACTTCTTCCCGGGATTGGGCATGCACTGACCTCCGTGGTTCAGACGGCCGTCGAAACGACCTCCCACCTTTACCGAATCATCTCAATGCTGCGATGCTGCGATGCCGAATGCACGGGGCTGCTGCATCGCTTCCCCTGCATTCCCGGCATGCCCGGCATCGCGGCATTTCCTGCTACACCACATCCAGGCCCATCGACCGCGCCGTGCCGCTCACGCTGCGGATGGCCGATTCGACCGATTCGCAGTTGAGATCCGGCAGCTTGATCCGCGCGATCTCCTCGACCTGCGCCTTGGTCACCGTGCCCACCTTGTTCTTGTTGGGCTCGGCAGACCCCTTGTCCACCTTCGCGGCGCGCTTGAGCAGCACGGGCGCGGGCGGCGTCTTCAGCACGAAGGTGTACGAGCGGTCGGCGTATACCGTCACCACCACGGGGATGATGAGGCCGTCCTGCCCGGCGGTTTTCGCGTTGAAGTTCTTGCAGAAGTCCATGATGTTGACGCCCTGCGGACCGAGCGCGGTACCGACAGGCGGCGCCGGCGTCGCTTTGCCGGCGGCAATCTGGAGCTTCACGAGTGCTTGGACTTTCTTGGCCATGTGTCTGCGAACCGTCCCTGCTGCGATCGAACCCTAGAGTTTCTCGACCTGGAGGAAGTCGAGTTCCACCGGCGTCGACCGCCCGAAGATCGTCACCATGACCTTCAGCGTGCTGCGCTCGGTATTCACCTCGTCCACCGTCCCGTTGAAATTGGTGAACGGGCCTTCGTTGATGCGGACCTGATCGCCCTTCTCGAAGTGGTACTTCGGCTTGGGCTTCTCTGCGCTCTCGCGCACCTGGAGGAGGATGTTCTCCACCTCGTCGCGCGTCATCGGCGTCGGCTTGGTGCCCGCACCCACGAACCCGGTGACCTTCGGCGTGTTCTTCACCACGTGCCACGCGTCGTCGGTCATCTGCATCTCGACGAACAGGTAGCCCGGGAAGATCCGCTTCGGGGCTTCGTACTTCCGCCCACCCCGCATCTCGACCACGACTTCGGTCGGCACCAGGATCTCGCCGAACTTGTCTTCCAGGCCGTATGCCTGGAAGCGCTGCTCGAGCGATTCCTTGACCTTCTTCTCGAAGCCCGAATACGTGTGGACGATGTACCAGCTCAACACGGGAGCCGGCGCGGCGCCATCCTGCGTGGTCTCGCTCATGCCGCGCCTCCGAGGCGCCGGAAGATCCATTCGACCACCTTGTTGAACGCCGCGTCGATGGCGAACAGGTAGAGGCCCATGATGAGCGAGAACACGATCACGACGACGGTCGTGGCCTGCACCTCGCGCTGCGTAGGCCATGTGACGCGCCCGACTTCCTCGCGCACCTTCGAGAGGAAATCCTTCGCACGTCCCCACCAGCCCAACGGGCCGCTCGTCGCCACGACGGGCGCATCGCTGCCCTCGCGGCGTCCGACCTGCGCGTCCTTGACGTTGTCCACCATCGCGGTCTTCACGGTGCCGTTTCCTTCAGTGCAGGCGCCCCGGCGCGCCTCGCGTGACCGCGGTGCGCGCTTCGGATCCCCGCCGGCGAGAGTTGGCAGGCCAGGAGGGACTCGAACCCCCAACCCCCGGTTTTGGAGACCGGTGCTCTACCAATTGAGCTACTGGCCTGTACACACGCCGCCGCCGGCCGGGCCGGCAACTACTTGCTTTCCTTGTGTTCCGTGTGCGACTTGCAGAAGCGGCAGAACTTCTTCATGTTCAGACGCTCCGTGGTCTTCTTCTTGTTGCGCGTCGTGCTGTAGTTCCGACGCTTGCACTCGCCGCACGCGAGCTGAACGATGTCTCTCATGGTGAACTCACTGTCTTGCGGTTCAGGGCTCGGGAAGGCCAGGCTCCGAGAGCCGGCCTTCCAGGCGATCCGGTCCTGCCAGACGAGCCGGCCTTGTCGGCCGGCTCACCACAGCCTTACTGCAGGATCTCGGTGATGGTGCCCGCGCCCACCGTGCGGCCGCCCTCGCGAA
>CAYRAE010000373.1:0-2066 GCA_964422175.1 uncultured Luteitalea sp.
GCATGGCGCGCACCGTGGGGAAGGCCGACGAGTTCGAGCACTGGCTCTTCGCCAACCAGCCGTCGCTCACGCCCGCGAGCGTGAAGGCGGGCCTGGCGGAGGTCGCCGGCATCACCGACTTCGACGCGCGCTACGCCGGCGTGCTCCCGGCCGTGAAGAGCGACACGGCGCTCGGTGCCAGCCTCGGCGTGCAGTCCACGCCCACGTTCTTCATCAACGGCGTGCGTATCCCGGGCGGCATGGATCCGCGCGTGCTGGACTACCTGCTCGAGTACGAGATCGGCAAGGCCGTCGCGCCGGCCGTCAAGTGAACGCGGGCGGCTGCCGATAACGCGGAGGTCGGGGTCCATCCCTCGGCCGTTCGCTCAGTCATGCCCGAATCCGTTCTCGTCGTCGATCGCCTCACCAAGGACTACCCGGTCGGCTTCTGGCGTCAGCGGCCCTATCGAGCGCTGGACGCCCTCACGCTCAGCATCGCGCCAGGCGAGGTGTTCGGCTGCCTCGGCCCCAATGGCGCCGGCAAGAGCACTACGCTCAAGCTCCTCATGGGGCTCGTCGCGCCGTCCTCCGGCACCGCGTCGATCTTCGGCCATCCGGTGTCCGATGTCGCCGCGCGGCAACGCGTGGGCTTCCTCCCCGAGAATCCCGTCTTCTACGACTACCTCACGGGTGAGGAACTGCTCACGTATTACGGACAGCTCTGCGGCCTCTCGACGCACGACGCGCGCGCCCGCACCACGGGGCTCCTCGATCGCGTGGGACTCGGTGCGGAACGTCGCATGGCGATCCGCCGCTACTCGAAAGGCATGGTGCAGCGCCTCGGCGTGGCGCAGGCGCTCGTGCAGGATCCCGACTTCGTCATCCTCGACGAGCCCATGTCGGGTCTCGACCCCATCGGACGGCGGGACGTGCGGGCGCTGATCCTGTCGTTGCGCGACGAGGGCAAGACGGTGCTGTTCAGCAGCCACATCCTGTCGGACGCCGAATCGCTCTGCACGCGCGTGGGCATCCTCGCCGCCGGACGCCTGCAGGCCATCGGCGGCATCACCGAACTCGTCGAGTTCTCCGTACGCACGTGGGAGCTGCTCATCGACGGCGCTGGAGCCGAGGTGCGCGCGGCGCTGACCTCGGCGGGCGCCACGCTGGCCGATCTCGGCGGCGGGCGCGTGCAGGTGCACGTCCCAGGCACGCAGGCGCCGGAACCGCTGTTGCAGCTCGTGAGCGCGGCGGGCAGTCGCGTGGTGTCGCTGCAGCCGATCAGGGAGACGCTCGAAGACGTGTTCCTCAAGCACGTCGAAGGAAAGAAGCGAGACGTGCCCGGAGGTGTGGCATGACGCTGCGCCTGCTCCGCGCCGTTGCGCTCAACACCTTCCGAGAGGCGGTGCGCGATCGCGTCTTCTACAACCTGCTGCTCTTCGCGGTGCTGCTCGTGGGCGCGTCGATCGTCATCGGCCAGCTCGCAGCGGGGCAGGACGTCAAGATCATCAAGGATCTCGGCCTCGCGTCGGCGGAACTGTTCGGCGTGGGCATCGCGATCTTCATCGGGATCCAGCTGGTGGCGAGAGAAGTCGAACGCCGCAGCGTGCACGCGACGCTGTCCAAGCCGATCGGCCGTCCGCTGTTCCTGCTGGGCAAGTACGTCGGCCTGTTGCTGACCCTCGCCGTCAACATCACGGTGATGGCGGTGGCGCTCTACGTGGTGCTGCTCGTGTACGCGAAGGTCACGCCGTCGGGCGTCCAGGCGGTGTGGACGGCCCCGGCCGTCGATCCGCGCCTGCTCGTCGCGCTCGGATTGATCTACGTCGAGCTCGCGGTCGTCACGGCGATTGCGATGCTGTTCTCGACATACTCGTCGGCGCTGCTCGCCACCACGTTCACCACGGCCTTGTGGGTCGCGGGCCACTTCGTCGAGGATCTGCGCACGATCGAGCAGGTCGGCGCATCGGGCGCCACCAAGTGGATCGCGTGGCTCGTCTCCTGGGTGCTGCCCAACCTCGCGCTGTTCAACGTCAAGGCGGAAGTCGTCCACGGCGTCGCCATCCCGTTCACGCAGGTCCTCTCCGCGT
>CAYRAE010000373.1:2166-4125 GCA_964422175.1 uncultured Luteitalea sp.
CTCGCGACGTCGCTCGACACGCGGTTCAACGTGGCCTATCGCTTCGGCGCGATCTTCCTCTCCGAGCAGCCACCCGGCGGACCGGGGCGTCCCGATCAGGCGATCGCGCTGCTCGAGAAGGGCCTGCAACACAACCCGGAGCGCTGGGAGTATCACCAGGACATCGGCTTCGTCCATTACTGGTGGACCGGCGACTTCGCGAAGGCCGCCGACGCGTTCTCTCGCGGGGCCGCCGTGCCTGGCGCGCCGTGGTGGATGAAGTCGCTGGCTGCCGTGACCCTTACCGAAGGTGGCGACCGCCGCACGTCGCGCCTGCTCTGGCAGGCGCTCGCGCAGTCGCCCGACAACGAGTTTCTCCAGCGCGATGCGAAGCGTCGGCTCACGCAGCTCGACGCGCTCGATCAGATCGACGAACTGCAGGCCGTCGTGGAGCGTGCGCGCGCGGCGGGCGCGACGGCACCGTGGTCGTGGCCGACGCTGTTCCAGCACGGCCTCCTGCGTCTGCCCGTCGATCCGTCAGGTGAGTCTTACGTGATTGACATGACGACCGGACGGGTGGGCGTGTCGCGGCGGTCGTCGCTGTGGCCGCTGCCGAAGGAGCCGACGAGCAAGCGTGCGCCGTCGCTCGAGGCGTCCGCCCCGTGACGCCTGACGTCGCCGGTCTCGTCGCGCTCGGCGTCATGGGGCTGCTCGTGGGCAGCTTCCTCAACGTGTGCATCCACCGGCTGCCGCGCGACCAGTCGATCGTCTTCCCCGCGTCGCGCTGCGCGGTCTGCGAGCATCCGCTCCGCTGGTACCACAACATCCCGGTCGTGAGCTGGCTGGCGCTGGGCGGCAGGTGCGCATTCTGTCGTGCGCGCATCCACTGGCGCTACCCCATCGTCGAACTCGCCAATGCGGGATTGTGGGTGCTCCACGGCGTGTGGTTTCCGTGGGATGCCCTGCTCGTCGTGCGGATCGTGTTCGCGTCGGTGCTGCTCGTGCTGTTCTTCACCGACCTCGATTGCCGTATCCTGCCGAACGAACTGACGCTCGGCGGTACCGTCGCGGGCGTGATCGCGGCGGCGTTCCTGCCTCCGGGATTGCAGGCGGCGTTGCTCGGCGTGCTGCTCGGCGGCGGCGTGCTGTGGGCGACGGGCACGTTTTACGAGTGGCTGCGCGGCGTGGAGGGCATGGGCATGGGCGACGTGAAGATGCTCGCGATGATCGGCGCCGTGCTCGGGTGGAAGCTGATGCTCGTCACGCTCGTATGGTCGTCGATCGCGGGTGGGATCGTCGGCAGCGTGATGCTCGCCACGCGCGCCGACGCGCGGACCGCCGCGCTGCCGTTCGGATCGTTCCTGGCGCCCGCGGCCCTTGCGGCGTCGCTGGTGGGCCAGCCGTTCCTCGACTGGTACCTCGGGTTCTATCAGTGATGCCGCTCGCCCCGATGCTCTGGCTCGTCGCGCCGCTCGTCCTGCTCGGGTTCATGCTCGTGTACGCGCTGCGTCGTGCCGTCGCGCGGCGTGAGGATCTCGAGGACGCACGCTTCCGTGGGCGCACGAGCGAGGCAGGTCTCGCGTCGGCCATGAGCGAGGCGCTCACGCGCATGCGCGGTCAGGAGCTTGCGCAGCAGGCGCAGTACGAGGCACTCGAAGGGTTCCTGCACCAGGTGGTCGAGAGCCTGCCGGTCGGGTTGTTCGTGCTGGGGCGCGACGGCAATCTCAGGACCGCGAACAGCGAAGCGCTGCGGTGGCTCGGTCTCGGCGAAGGCGCGAAAGGACAGGTGCTCTGGACGCTCGAAGGGACCGAGTCGATCCGCGACGTCGCGCAAGCCTGCCTCGACGCCAACGCCCGCCACGACGCCACGCTTGCCGCTCCGGGCCATCAAAGCGCTCCCGTCGCCGTCACCGCCCTCCCGCTCCGCGCGCCCACAGGCGACGTCGACGGCATCGTCTATCTCGTCCACGTCGAACGCGT
>CAYRAE010000374.1:0-4109 GCA_964422175.1 uncultured Luteitalea sp.
CGTGCGGCTCGTTACTCCGGGGGACGAACGGGCTGAAGCCCGTTCGCTCCATGCGGTTGCCGAACCCGGTGCCCGGTGCCCGGTGCGCGACAAACGCTAAAAAATCCGGTACGCGGCGCCGACGGCGATCTGGATGGAGTTGGCGTTCTGCGTGACGCGGCGGTTGGACGAGCCTGACGTAAAGGTGATCTCGGGCCGGTTCCACGCGTAGGCGACAGACGCGCGAAGCGCGACCTTGTCCGTGATGTCGCGCCACGCCGTGCCCTGCACGCGCCAGGCGAACGAGACGTTCGCGTCGGTCGACACGATCGTGCTGCCGAGCCCAGCGAGCGGGCTGGCGCCAGCCGCAAGCTTGAACCCGTTGAACGACGGGCCCGCCGCGAGGGCGACGTCGTAGCTCAACTCCTTGCCGACCCACGTGCGACGCACACCGACGAGGACCGGCCGCACCGAGAGCTTGCCCAGGCGACTGCCGGGATGGCCGAAGACGTCGGCATCGACATCGCTTCCGAACCACCCCATCATCGGGCTGATCGCCCACCCGCTCTGCGCCGGCGTGCGGAACAGGAACCGGAACGGCAGCGGATTCGACAGGTCGCCGTTGGTCGTGATCACCTTCTCCGCACCAAGACCGATGGCAAGCCCCGTCCACGGGCGCTGACGCTGCACCGTCGTGATCCGCGGCGCCTCCTGTGGGGGCGCCGGCTCTGGATCCTGGCCATACGCCGTCGTCGTGAAGAGTCCGACAGCGCTCGCGATGAGCCCTATGACTGACGCGCGTGCGAGGACCCGCCTCATGCGGGACGCCCCTGCGCCGGCACCGGCACGACGACGCTCACCAGCAGGCCGACAATCACCACGCCGAGCGCGCCGATGACGTTGTGCCAGAGGAACGAGATGTCGGGGCGCAGCCACGCGACCGAAGCCACGCACGTCATCCCGGCGATGAGGCCGACGAAGGCGCCCGTCCCCGACGCCCGCCGGGTGACCATCGCCAGCATGAAGACGCCGAGAATCGAGCCGTAGAAGAACGAACCGAAGCGGTTGACGACCTCGATGAGCGAACCGAGATCGGCGGCAAACAGCGCAACGACGCAGGCAAACACCCCCCAGAATGCCGTCGCGATGCGCGACACCGTCAGGTAGTGCGCATCGGGAGCGTCCGGGCGCAGCAGGCGCCGGTAGAAATCGATCACCGTCGTCGTCGCCAGGGCGTTCAGCTCCGAGGCGATGCTCGACATCGCCGCCGCCATGATCGCGGCGAGGATGATGCCGACGAGTCCGACCGGGAGGTGCGTCGTGACGAACGTGGGAAAGACGTAGTTCACGTCGCGATACGAGCGGTCGCCTGTCACTTCCCGTACGAGTGTGGTGGCGTCGTTGCGTACCGCGCGCAGCGCAGTATCTGACTCGAGAAATCTGGCCTGTGCCGCGGAGCGCGCCGGCGCGCCGTCTGCCCCCGCGAGCGCGCGTGCCGCCTCGCGGCGCGACTCGAACGCGGCGGCGAAGCGCTGTTCCGTGTCGGCATACCGGCCGGCGAGCGCACTGTCCCTGACGCGGCCTTCATGTACCGGATTGAACAGCATCGGCGGCTGGGTGAAGAGGTAGAACACGAAAACCAGGACGCCAATCATCAACACAAGGACCTGCAGCGGAATCTTCCAGTACGCGCTCATGTAGAGCGACGAGGTGGCCTCCTGCTCCGACCGAGCGGTGAGATAGCGCTGAACCTGGCTCTGATCGCATCCGAAGTACGACAGCATCAGGAACAGCCCGCCGATCAATCCGGACCAGAACGTGTAGGTCTCGCTCAACGAAAAACGGAAGTCGAACACCTGCATGCGGCCGGCGGCGCCGGCAACGCGCAGCGCGTCACCAAGACCGACGTCGGTGGGCAGCCCGAGCACGAGGGCAACGGCCACGGCGGCGAGTCCGAAGATGATGACGTACATCTGCTTGACGTCGGTCCACGTGACCGCCTGCACACCGCCGAGCATCGTGTAGATGGCGGTAGGCATGCCGATGAGCAGGACCGTCAGGGGCAGGTTCCATCCCATGATGATCGAGAGGATCACGGCGGGCGCCGAGATGATCGTGCCGCACGAGAGACCACGCGAGATCAGGAACAACGCGCTCGTGAGCGTCCGCGTCTTCAGGTCGAAACGGCGCTCGAGATACTCGTAGGCCGTGTACACGCGGGCGCGATGGAAGAACGGCACAGCCGTGACGGACAGGATGACCATCGCCAGCGGCAGCCCGAAGTAGAACTGCACGAAGCGCAGGCCGTCGACGTAGCCCTGCCCGGTGGTGCCGACCATGGTGATCGCGCTCAACTGGGTCGCCATCACGGCGAGGCCGACCGCCCACCAGGGATTGCTGCGGTTGCCGAGGAAGTACCCCTCGATCTCCTTGCTGCCGCGCGTGTGCTGCACGCCCGTCCAGACAATCCAGACGAGGTACAGAGCGATGATGAACCAGTCGACTGGGTGCATGGTGTCAGGGGGCGAACGTCTGCTGGAAGGCGAACAACAGCAGGAGCGTGAGGATCTCGACGACGATCACCTGGAGGGCTGACCGCCACGCGCGCCCGTGCGACGCCGGCGCGCTCACAGGGCGTCCATCGCCGCGCGCAGCGTCTTCGACGCGGCACGCAACCGTTCGCGCATGGACGACGTCCATGCCGCGTCGCGCGACAGGTAGTCCGCCGAGGCGCGAAGCGCGTCGGTGGTCCGCTCCGGGGCCGGTCCGCCCAGCGTGCGGCGGACGTCGACGAAGTGATCGGCGCTCAGGATGTGGCGCAACTCGTCCTCCGTGTACGGCAGCGTGCGGCCGAGCACCGCGTCGCTGGCGATCGCGAGCGCGTCGACGAGCGCACCCGCCGGCGTGCGCTGGCGCTCGGCGACGAAACGTGCAGCCACTTCATGGCTCACGCGGAACGGCAGCGCGTGCGTGCGCGCCAGCGTGTCGGCGAGTTCGGTCACGGTGGTGCCGCCTTCGGCCGCGCGCGACGCCATGCGTTCCACGTCGAAGGTGGCCTGCGAGAGCGCACCAGCCACGAGCGCAATCGCGCGCGTCGCATCCCTGAATGCCGTGGCCACGAGCGGCTGCAGGTCGTCCTCGGTGTCGACGATGTCGCCGAACGGCGTGTTGTGGACGGTCATCGCGACAGCCTGCGCCTGCGCGAACGCCTTGCTGCCGAGCGCGCGGGCGTGCTCCAGCGCGACGGGGTTGCGCTTCTGCGGCATGATGCTGCTGCACTGCACGTACCCGTCGGAGAGCCGCAGGTACCCGAACTCCGCGGTACACCACAGCAACAGGTCCTGCACGAATCGGCCCGTCCCCACGACCAGGACGGCCAGCGCGCTCGTCGACTCGATCAGGTAGTCGACGGTGGCGATGCTCCCGTACGTGTTGCCCGTCGGACCGTCGAACCCGAGCAGCGTGCTCGTGCGATCGCGATCGATCGGGAAGCCCGTACCCGTGATCGCGCAGGCGCCGAGCGGATTCCTGTTGACGCTGTCGTACGCGGCGCGCAGGCGCTGGTGATCGCGCTCCAGTTGCTCGATCACCGCGAGCAGGTAGTGCGCCACGGTCGTCGGCTGCGCGGGCTGCGTGTGCGTGTGCGCGGCGTACACCGTGTGGATGTGCTGCTCCGCGAGGTCGATCAGCGCCGCGCGCAGCTGCTCCACGGCCGTCGTCGTGTCGAGCAGCACGTCTCGCAACCGCATCCTGTACATCGTCATGTCGATGTCGTTGCGGCTGCGCGCGGTGTGCAGGTGGCCGGCGATGTCTGGGCCGCACGATTCGATGAGCGCGCGTTCGAGGTAGAAGAACAGGTCCTCGCACGACCCGTCGAACGTCACGCGCCGCACGTCATCGTCATCGATCCGATCGAGCCCGGCGCGAATGAGCCGCGCGACGTCGGGCGCCACGATGCCCTGTTCGGTGATCATCACGAGGTGCGCGTGATCGATCGCGCGGAGCTGCGACAGAAAGAGCCGCTTGGCGTCCTCGAAGACATCGCCAAGCACCAGGTCCACGTACTGCGGAGCGAACGCAGGCATCGAGGGACAGTATTTCACGGCCGGCAACCGGCAACGGGCAACCGG
>CAYRAE010000375.1:0-2300 GCA_964422175.1 uncultured Luteitalea sp.
GGCGGCATGCCTTACCGAGGACAACGTTCGACAGACCATGCTGCCTGGCGAGCGTATCAACCGGCTCTGTCCAGACGCGGTCGTACAGCTCCTTCCGTGTCAGGGTGACGCTCATGGCCCTCGCCCATCACGTCAAGCGGCGGTCCGCCGCGGCTTGGTGGCAATCGGCGCGAGGCTCAAGCGGAGCTTGAACGGCTTGAGCAGGCGGTTGAGCGTGTCCTCGGTCGGGTTGTGGCGCGGGTTGATCGCGCGCAGCACGTTCGGACTGGCCATACGCACTTTGGCGGCGAACTCTTTGACGCCCGTCGCCCGGATTATTCACCAGAACTGGTGAAGGCGGTCACGTCGGCCGCGTAACGGGTGGTCAGGGGCTCGACGTTCGTGGAGGCGGATCGGAGGCACGGCAGGCGAGGGGTCGAGAGCCGGTGGACGGGGCGTGATGCGCGCGGCCCAAGGCGGGCCACACACGTCGCCCACGACGAGGCGCGTGAGCGAGTCGCGATCGGTGCGGGTCAGGCGCGGACGGCGCCGAAGCGGGTGGCGATGGCCGATGGCGATTGGGTGTCGACCCACATGGCTGATGGCGAACAGAAGCGATGGCTGACGATCGCGACCGAGTCCTCGTGGGATGCGCTCGTGGCCGCGGTCGAACGCGGGGCGGCCAAGGGCCCGTCGTGGGCGCGGGAAACCGGGGGCGCGGCAGTGGGTCTATGAGCACGCCGCTCGCTGGCGACGATACGCCGGCGGGGACGAGGAGGACTGTCACGACGCCGGCCTCGGCGCGGCGGACTACCCGTTTCTTAACGAGTACTACTTCATCGGATGGATTCGGGCGAATCCGCGGGAAGTCGCTGACAGCGAGATCGCGATGCTGGTGCTCGACAAGCTGGACGAAGGCCCGGACTCGCGCGGCGAGGGCGTGGCCCTCAAGTCGATACTTCAGGAAATGCTGGCGTTGCCGGCGCCGATTGAGCCGCCAGAGAGCTGGATCGATGACGGCGAGGGTCATAAGGAGGCCGAGTCGTGACGGAGCTGTCGTGCACGACGTCGCCACCATCGAAGCGGCGCCGGCAGTGCTGCAATCGCCCCGTCAGGTTTTGCTCCGAACTGGCGTTCAGAGAATAGGGATTGGTGTGTCGAGCAGTTGAGCTTGGCTGGGTGTCAGGGACGATTTCCGCAACTACCTCGTGCATGCAGCGTGAGACCGTCGTGGGGCTCCATGCCTTCTTGAACGCCGTCCAGAGCGCGGATCTTTCGCGCCCTCCGCCGTTCACGCGGCGCTTTGGCGCGGCTTGCCTTTGATAGGGGCGAGACTCAGGCGCAGACCGAACGGCTTCAGAAGCCGGTTGAGGGTGGCTTGGGTGGGGTTGTGACGGGGGTTGATCGCGCGCAGCACGTTCGGACTGGCCATGCGCACCTTGCCCGCGAACTCCTTGACGCCCATCGCGCGAACGACCTTGCCGAGCGCGACCTGGAGATCCACGCCCTCATCGATCGACGCCAGCAGGAACTCGCGGGCGAAGACCGCGTCACGCAGGTCCTCCGCGAGGCCGACATTCCAGTCTTCACTTCGTCTTGCCACGCCCCTTCTCCTCTTGATACCCCTTCCACGACGCCTTCGCACGGGCGACATCCCCCGCCTGCGTGGCCTTGTCGCCACCCCCCAGTGCAAGGAAGGGCGTCCGACGACATCGAACGCTGCGGGCGTGTATCGGTCCGGCCTACTGACAGATGAACTCGTTCTCGGCCGCCGGGTGGCAGAAGTCCGACCAGCCATGAAGCCGCCAGTAGTCGACGAATCCCAATGTCCTGGCAAGGTCCCTGAAACCCGGAAGCTGTCGGACGTCCTCGAAAAGCGGCTGCCACACGAGGGCAGGATGGCTCAGGCGCGGAACGGCGTCCGTCAGGAGCTGCAGCGCCAGCTCCGGCTCGTGGTAGGACGCGGCCCACTCGGCCAGCAGCGCCTTCTCTTCCGCGTTCGCCGACGACGCCAGCAGGCGGATCTCGGCCGCGGCGCCAGCCGGGGCATCCATGAACGGCCGCAGCCTGCGACCCACGCGTGCCGCAGGCGACACGCTCGGGATCGCGGCCAGGCGTGCGTCGATGGCCGTTCGATCGCGCAGGTTGAGCGCGGCGACGAAGCCGTCATTGAGCAGGAGCGCTTCGAGCCCCTCGAGCCTGAGACCGCGATCGATCTCGGCGAGCGCACCCGTGATGTTCCTGTCGGCGAGATACGCGTGGCTCAGAAACCCTGCGAAGGCTGGCGCGAGCGGATCCTCCGACCGCGCCCGCTCGAGTGC
>CAYRAE010000375.1:2400-4104 GCA_964422175.1 uncultured Luteitalea sp.
TGCAGGGCATCGGCGACCGACCTGGCAATGTCATCCTGGATCAGGAAGATGTCGTCCAGCGTCCGTTCGTAGGTCTGCGACCACAGGCGATCGCCGGTTCGTGCCCGGCCCAGCTGCGCGGTGATGCGCACCTGACCGCCTGCCGTGCGCACGCTGCCCTGGAGCACGTGCTCCACGCCGAGCGCCTCACCAACGGCGCGCAAGTCCCCACCCTGGTCCTTGAAACGGAACGACGACGTGCGCGAGATGACGCGGAGGCCGCGCACGCGCGACAGCGCGTTGAGTATTTCAACCGTGACTCCGTCGGCAAAGAACTGCTCATCGGGATCGGACGACAGGTTGTCGAACGGCAGCACGGCCACCGAGTGCGTGGCGGGAGCCTGCACGACGCTGCGGAAGATGCGTGTGGCGGTGACGACGACCGCGGCGACGCCAACCAGCGCCGCCACGGCCATCCATCGCGCCGCCCGCCTGCTGGCGATGGGCGCTGTCGGAACTGCGGGTGTCGCGCTGACATCGGCATCGACACGCTCCACGGACGCCGTCAGGCGATAGCCCCGCTTGGGGATCGTGTCGATGTATCGCGCGCCGTCGTCGCCGTCCCCGAGGGCCTGCCGCAGCTGCCGGATGGCGAGGTACACGGAGCCGTCGCCCACCGTGACGTCTTTCCAGACCGTCGTCATCAGCGAATCGATGGAGACGACGGCGCCGTCGGCCTGAGCCAGGGCGACCAGCACGTCCATGGCGCGCGGCTCGAGCCTCGTCGCGCGCACGTCGCGCTCGATCAGGTTCCGGGTCGGGATGACGGTCCAGGGCCCAATGCGGAAGCGTGGCGCGTCGTTCACGTGATTCCTCGGGTAATCCTGTCACGAGCCTGAGACGATCCTCAGGCGGACGAACCGCTGCCGATTGTACCCTCGCGTCTCACCACGTTCGTTGTTCACGCGAAGGAGACGCAGATGCGAAAGACGTTCTTCACGGGGAGGCGACATCGGCGGATTGGCCGGGCGGCCTGGGTCGGTGGCGCCGTCTGGCTCTCCATGGTCGTCGCGACCGTCACCGCACGGCAGTCCGCCCCGCCGGCGCAGCCCTTTCGCGATTGCCCGACGTGTCCCGAGATGGTGACGATCCCGGGCGGCGCGTTCCTGATGGGATCGCCGGATACCGAGCCTGGACGTTTCGACACCGAGGGACCACAGCGGCGTGTGACGATCC
Organism: uncultured Luteitalea sp.; assembly: GCA_964422175.1. GTDB lineage: Bacteria > Acidobacteriota > Vicinamibacteria > Vicinamibacterales > Vicinamibacteraceae > Luteitalea. Next base: position 3,616 of record CAYRAE010000375.1, read on the forward strand.
GGCCGTTTGCGGCGGGGAAATACGATGTGACGCGGGGACAATGGGCCGCCTTCGTGGCCGCGACACAACGCGAGACGGTGACCGGGTGTGCGTTCACGGGGCGCGTCGAGAACCGCTTCGACCAGGCAGGCTCGTGGCAGAACGTAGGCTTCCCGCAAGACGACACGCACCCCGTCGTCTGCGTCACCTGGGATGACGCGCAGGCCTATGTGCGCTGGTTGAGTCAGCAGACCGGCCAGCGCTACCGACTGCTGACCGAAGCGGAGTGGGAGTACGCCGCGCGCGCCGGGACGACGACGCCGTTCCCGTGGGGCACGGAGACGACGCACGACAACGCGAACTATGGCGCCGACGATCACTTCAACGGCCTCGCCCAGGGGCGCGATCGGTGGGTGAACACGTCACCCGTCGGCGCGTTCCCCGCCAATGCCTTCGGCCTCCACGACATGCACGGCAACGTCCTGCAGTGGGTGCAGGATTGTTATGCGA
>CAYRAE010000376.1:0-4087 GCA_964422175.1 uncultured Luteitalea sp.
GTTCCTCAACGTGGGTGTGGTGCTGTCGTGCCCCGACCATCGATTCCTCGAGGCCCGGCTCAGCGTCGATCGCGCTCGTCTCGGCACGTTCGCGTCATCGCTCGACCTCGACATCGTCTGCCGCCACCTCGCGTCGTTCCAGGCCGTGTGTCGCGGGGGCGACGAGGCGGGACCGATAGGGGCGCTCCCGCAGCGGCAGCGCTTCCACTGGTTGACAGCGCCGCGCAGCACGGTGATCCAGACGTCGGCGGCCCACACCGGTATGTGCGACGACCCCGCGCAGACGCTCGAACGCCTGGTGCGGCGCTACGTGTCATGAGTGTGCGCGCGTCGCGTATGTCTCGCTTCGCCTTTGCCGCGCCTTCACGGGTGTAGGACAATCCGAGACGGACCTGCCGTGCCCATCTACCTCGACTACCACGCGACAACGCCCGTCGATCGCCGAGTGTTCGCGGCCATGACGCCGTATTTCATGGAGGTGTTCGGCAACCCGGCGAGCACCAGTCATCGCGTCGGACTGGAAGCGCGCGCGGCCACCGAACGGGCGAGACAGCGGATTGCCGCGGCCCTCAACGCCGCGTCGCCTTCCGAGATCGTGTTCACGTCGGGATCCACCGAATCGAACAACATGGCGATCAAGGGCGTGCTGAGCACGGCGTGCGCGCCGGGCGGCCGCCATGTGGTGACGGCGGCGACCGAGCACAAGTGCGTGCTCAACGCGTGCAAGGCGCTGCGCGACGGCGGATACGACGTCACGTTCCTGCCCGTGGACGCCGACGGGACGTTGTCGGTGGCGGCCGTCGAAGCCGCGTTGCGGCCGGACACGGCGCTCGTGTCGCTCATGCACGCCAACAACGAGATCGGCGTGCTCCACGACATCGCGGCGATCGGCGCGTTGTGCCGTGCGCGCGGCGTGCTGCTGCACACCGACGCGACGCAGTCGTTCGGCAAGGTGCCTGTCGACGTGCAGGCGATGCAGGTGGATCTGCTGTCGATGAGCGGGCACAAGATGTACGGTCCGAAGGGCGTCGGCGCGCTCTACGTGCGGACGCCGTGTCGGCTCACGCCGCTGCTCGATGGCGGCGGGCACGAGGGCGGCCTGCGCAGCGGCACGCTCAACGTGCCGGGCATCGTCGGTCTCGCGGAAGCCATCGTGCTGGCCAAGGAGGATCTCGATGCCGATCGCCGGACGCAACGTGCGCTGCGCGACAGGCTGTGGCTGGCACTCCGCGACGCGTTTCCCGCCATCCTGCTGAATGGTCCCGATCCGATCACCGAACCCGAGCGTCGCCTCCCCAACAACCTGAACGTGAGTCTCGCGGGCTCGGCAGGCGAGGCGCTGCTCGCGGCGTTGGGTGACGAGGTGTGTGTCTCGACGAGCTCGGCATGTACGAGCGCCAGCGGCGAAGCGTCGCACGTCCTGACCGCCATCGGCCGCACCCCCGGCCTCACCAACCTCCGCATCAGCGTTGGCCGCCCGACGAGTACCGCGGACATCGACGCCGTGATCGCCCGCGTCGAAGCCGTCCGGCAACGGGCAACGGGCAACCGGCAACCGGGCATCCACACGCCGGCAACCGGCAACTGGCAACCGGCAACCGGGTAGACCGGAACCACTTCCCACGTCACGTCTCGCAGGGGCGGCTCCTGTGGCCGCCCGTCGGATCGGGCACCCACAAGGGGTGCCCCTGCAGCGGGCGAAGCTGATGCGCTTGTGGGCGAGGTGCCTACCGGTTGCCGGTTGCCCATTGCCGGTTGCCGGGCAGTTGTAGAATCCGCCATGCTTTCTCGACGCGATCTCCTGGCCACTGCCGCTGTGGCCGCCGCTCTTCCCGCCGTGTCCGCGTGTACGCAGGGCACGGGCAGCGCAGACGCCAACGCGACGCAGGCCGCGGCTCCACCTGCACCGCGCCAGGCGGGCAGCCGCGTGAAGTTCGGCGTGTCGTCGTACTCGTACTGGCACTTCCGTCCGCAGGATGATCCGTATCCGATCGAGAAGGTGATCGATCACGCCGCGTCGCTCGGCGTCGAGGGGGTGGACATCCTCCATCGCCAGATGAAGGGCGAGGACAACGCGTACCTGCAGGGCCTGAAGAAGCACGCGTTCGTGAACGGCATCGACCTCATCGCGCTGTCGATCCACCAGGGCTTCGTGTACCCGGACGCCGCGGAACGCCAGAAGAACATCGACCACACGGTCCACTGCATGGAGCTCGCGTACGCGATGGGCATTCCGTGCCTGCGCCTCAACACCGGCCGGTGGAACACCACCAGGTCGTTCGATGACCTGATGGCCAACAAGGGGATCGAGCCAATCCTGCCTGGTGTGACAGAGGATCAGGGCTTCGAGTGGTGCATCTCGTCGATCGAGAAGCTGTTGCCGACGGCCGAGAAGCTCGGCGTGCTGCTCGCGCTCGAGAACCACTGGGGCCTGGCGCGCACCGCCGAGGGCCTCATGCGCATCGTCAACGCGGTGAATTCGCCGTGGCTCGGCGTGCTCGCCGACACGGGCAACTTCCTCGAGAACCAGTACGAGCAGTTCGAGATGATCGCGCCGAAGACGGTCTTCGTGCAGGCCAAGGCCTACGAGGGCGGCGGCGAGTGGTACTCGCTCGACATCGACAACGCGCGGATCGCGAAGATCCTCGCCGCGCAGGACTACCGTGGCTACGTGTCGCTGGAATTCGAAGGCAAGGCCCCGGCGGAAACCGCCGTCCCGAAGGCCATCGCCGAGCTGAGGGCGGCCTACGGCCAGTAGGATTGGCAGGGCCGGCTCTCCGAGCCCGGCCCTTCATCTGCAATGCCGAATGCCGAATGCCGGGAATGCAGGCTCCCCAGAGCCTTATGGCTTCTAGCCTTTAGCCTTTAGCCGTAAGCCGTCAGCCGCAAGCCGCAAGCCCCCTGTCAATGGCTCGCGAACACGCTGGTCTTGCCGTCTTCGGTGAAGCTCAGCGTGTTGTACTTCTGCGGCGTGCCGCCTTCCATGCCGGGTGAGCCGATCGGCATGCCGGGGACGGCAATCCCCTTCACCTTCGGCTTCTCCGCGAGCAGGCGCTTCACGTCGACGGCCGGGACGTGGCCTTCCACGACGTACGAGCCCACGAGCGCCGTATGGCACGACGTGGCCGTTGGTGGCACCTTGTTGGCCTGGCGGATGGGCGTCAGGTCGTCGCGGTGCTGGGTCTCCACGGTGAAGCCGGCGGCCTGCAGGTGCTCGACCCACTTGGTGCAGCAGCCGCACGTGGGCGTCTTGTAGACCAGCACGGTCGGCAGGGTCGGTGTCGTCTGCGCGGCCACGACCACGCCGGCCACAGTGAGTGCGGTGACGAGCGCGCCACTCGCGCGCGCGATGATCATTCGAGTCACGAGAGCCTCCAGTTGTCCTGCCCGTCACTATAACTCTGTCGGGCACCGGGCACCGGGCAGGGGCATCGGCAACCGGCAACGGGCAGCCGCCGCGCGTGTCCCCTCCAAGTTTCTGAATGCCGGATGTCCAATTCTCTGGAGATCCGGTCTGCGGTCGAGTCCGAGAGGCGGCATCACCTGTTTCCACTATCTGGAGTCGGCGTCACAACTGTGTAGAGACAAAGGAGTTGCGCAGATCGGCGAATCGTTGCAGAAGGGTTGCGATAGCGTGGCTCGAATGTTGCAAAATGCAACAGTGCTGTCTGTTCTAACCCCCATTTTCGGAGGTAGTGAGTGACCCCTGTTCGAACCCTTCTAGGCAGATGCTTGGCCGTCGCATTGGCGGCGACGCTGGCGCTGGTTCCGGCGAGTGCGTCGGCGCAAGCGCTGTACGGCACCATCGCCGGCACCGTGGTGGACGACTCTGGCGCGGCCATTCCCGGCGTGTCGGTTTTCGCGATCAACCAGGGCACCGGTCTCGAAGTGAGTGCGGTGACCGACGAGACCGGCAGTTACGCGATCCGTAACCTCCAGCCTGGGACGTACACCCTCAAGGCTTCCCTCCAGGGCTTCAAGGAGTACGTGCAGACCGGGATTCCGGTGTCGCAGAACGACTCTGTTCGCGTTGTGGCGCGCCTGGAAGTGGGCGCACTCACCGAATCGGTGACGGTCACCACGGAAG